>JAEHKU010000013.1 GCA_016838825.1 Nitrosopumilales archaeon
CACTGTTCTGGTGTCCACTTGATTGGAATGGACCAACATGTTCTTTCAGGCATGTATGGAATCGCCATTGTTGATCCAGTAAAAGGATACAAGAAACTGATGATCGAAAAGACCTCAGGAAGTGGCGTGCTAGACAGACAATTCCTTTCGGGCGATGCCTTGGAATTCACAATACAGTACAATCAATTGTACTTGAATGACGATGGAAACTATGACCAAGGTGCAATGTTCCAACATCATAATGCAGCAACAGTTGTAAATGGACAGCAATTTGGATACTTTCCAAACATGGTCCACAACCTGCTTGTGAATGGTGATCCAGATACAAACATTGTAAAAGTAATACAACCATGGAACGGTCTTGATTTGAAGCAATTTCAGTCACAGCCACTCTATGTAGAGGTAGGCCAACATGTGAGATTCTTTGTAGAAAATCAAGGTAACGAACCAGTATTTTGGCACGTTGTTGGAGAAATCATTGACAGAGTCACACAAGGAAACAGGGTACAATCAGCAGCAAATGAAACCTGGCTATTAGGCGGTTCTCAAAACATGATTGTAGATATGGTATTCGATGAACCAGGAGTCTACATAATGGTAAACCATGACTATGCAGCCATTTACACTGGCGCAGCTACAGTAATTGTTGCAGGAGATCCATTTGGATTGAATCCAAGATTAATTGATGCAGGTGTTATTCCAGCAGCAGTTACTTCATATGCATATGTATTTGGTAATCCAAGCGACGCTGTCCCACCAATGGGAAAGAACAGTATTGCACACCCAGCAGTAAATGTTCATGGTATGTATACTGATGATGTTGCTTCTGACAAAATAGCAGATGGCGCATTACCATTATGGGAAATAATACCAACACTGCCACCAATTCCATAGAACACAAAACCATCCCCCTCTTTTTTTATTTTCAAACTCATAATAATTATATTCAGTTAATGAAGGCAAACCTGCATGAGCTTTAATGAATCCGTCCTAATTTGTGATGAGGTAGCTCCAGTGCTAAACAAAGTTTTGCAAGAAAACGGTTTGAAAGTTACTTACGAACCAGAAATTACACCTGATCAAATTAAAGAAAAGATCGAAAATTTCAATATTGTAATAGTACGTAGTAGAACTAAATTAACTAAAGAACTAATTGAAAAAGCGAGCAAGTGTAAAATAATTGCAAGAGTTGGTGTAGGTCTTGACAACATTGATCAAGATGCTGCTAAAGAAAAAGGAATCCGAGTCATAAATGCTATAGAAGCAGCAGTAGGTGCAGTAGCAGAACTTGTTTTGGGAATGATGTTGTCGCTTGCACGTCAAGTTACAATAGCAAACGATGGAATGAAGAATGGTAAATGGTTAAAAAAAGAACTACTAGGTACAGAACTAAAAGGAAAATATCTTGGAATAGTCGGAGTTGGAAACATAGGAAAAAGATTAGGAAGACTTGCGAAAGCGCTTAACATGAATATTATAGGATATGATGTAATTCCAATTGATAAAGAATTTTCTCGAGAGGTTGGTTTGGTTAAGACAGATCTTGACACTCTACTTTCAAGCTCAGATTATGTATCATTACATGTACCACTTACAAACGAAACTCATCACATGATAAATTCAGAAAGAATTTCAAAAATGAAAAAGACTGCATGCATCATCAATGTATCACGAGGCGGAGTTATCGATGAAGATGCACTTTATGATGCATTAAAATCAGGAAATTTAGGAGGCGCTGCACTTGATGTATTTGAAAAAGAACCTGCCACAGACAATAAGCTTGCTACTCTACCAAACGTAATTTGTACTCCTCACATAGGAGCTCAGACAAAAGAAGCTCAGTCCTTAGCTGCAAATGTTATAGCAGAAAAGATAATACAGATTCTTAGGGGCGTAATTTAGCCTTGAATCTTCATTTTTATCTTCCACTTTGTGTTTTGATTCTTTCATCTTCTGCGGTAGCATTAGCGTATGCAGCTTCAATCTCTGTGGACATAGATGGAGTATCACATGAAATTAACTATGATGCAACTGGAGTTACGATTCAAACAGTTGAAGCCAACTTGGATGAAATTGGACTTATTTTTAGAATTGAGGTCACTGAGTCACCTGGAACTCTTGAAATAACTTTCCAAAGAGATTTTTTTGATTCCAAATTAGATGGAGAAGACATTGCATTTTTTGTATTGTTAGACGGTGAAGACATAGAACCATCTGAAATATCATCTACTGATACTAGTAGAACTATTTCCTTTCAACTCCCTAGTGGAACTGAAGAAGTTGAGATTTTTGGAACTAACGTTGGGGGCAAAATATTAGGAGCACCAGAAGCTGAACCTGAACAAGTAGCTGAGCCAGAACCTGAACAAGTAGCTGAGCCAGAACCTGAACAAGTAGCTGAGCCAGAACCTGAAATGGTGCAAGAAGTTGAACCAGAAGCAGCAGCTCCTGTAAGCATAAATATTGCGACTGAAATGATGGCTTCGATTGTTTTGGTGGGCGGTCTTGGAATTGTTATCGCAATTGTTCTATGGCTTGTTGCAAGAGGAAGACCTAAAAAATAATCTACGTAACTAGCGTTTCTAGTTTACAGATATTAAGGGGGTACTTGATACTGCCGAATATGCCATCTCGTCAGGATCAAATTTGGTTAAAAATGTGGAAAGAAAATTCCCCTATTCTAAAAGATAAAGCCATTATTTGGAGAAGACAGCGGGCCATCATAAGAATACCAAGGCCGAGCAGGATCCAAAAAGCTAGAAGATTTGGCTATAAAGCAAAACAAGGAATTGTCGTAGTACGAGCGCGGGTAGGCACTGGAGGAATGCGTAGAAAAAGACCAGTCGCAGGAAGAAGGCCAAAGCATCTAGGTGTTACAAGGATTAAGGGAGATGATAGCATGCAAAAAGTTGCCCAACGTAGAGTACTTGAAAAATATCCAAATACACGAGCACTAGGAACTTACTTCCTTTACAAAGATGGCCTTTACTATTGGTTTGAAGTAATTTTAGCAGATATTTCTCATCCAAGAATCTACAAAGATAAAGAAATGCGAAGTAGGATTGCAGAACTGAAAAATTAAGTTGAAGACACTTCAATTAGCTTTAGTTTTTACTGTTTTAATAGCGATATTTCCCTATGCATATGGAATAGAAGCTCCTGGACTGAAAAAAGTCATTACAATTGAAACTGGAGGTTATCAATTTGATGTTGAAGTTGTTGCAACTTTCCAGGTGGATGAAATCGATTTTAGCGAAGACGATAAAAAAATAACATTTTACATAACAAATGGAATCACTAATAATCTAGCAGAAATACAAATCCCAATAAATCTCATAAATGGTGACTTGACATTCTTTTTAGATGGGCAGGAAATATTTCCACTAGTAAGACAAAATGCTCAAATTTCTTTCGTAACCTTAGAGTTCGAAGGAAAAGGTGAACGTACATTGGAAGTAATTGGAACTACATATCTTCCAGAATTTTCAGAAATAGCACCACTTGTTTTAGCTAGTGCTCTTATTGGTTTAGTGCTAATTAGAAAAATACACAAAATTTAATTTTACTTTTCATTCATCAAGTAATTTCTTTATACTACTTTCAAGGGAAACACTTTGACCAAATGTAACATTTTGCAAGATTCCTTTTCTGTCTACTAGTATAGAAGAAGGAGTTCCTCGTAGCGCGTAATTTTCGAATGTTTCTGCAGTATACTTTTTAGCTTTCATATACTCTCTTGCTCTCTCGAACATCTCTTTTTTGTACTGTTCTGGTTGGGAATCAAAGTCAGGAATTTGTTTTTTTATAAATTCTGACATCTTATCTTGAGTTATTTCCCCAAATGCAATCAACGAATCCATTCCTACTGGGAATGGAATTTTGTAGGATAGCTTGTTCCCATCAAGATTACCAGATTGGCTAAGAGTATGGTAGGTATCACCGATAACTTCGCCTGTTGTAAGTAATTTTTCTAGATTTTCAATGGTATTTTTATCAAAATCCTCAAATGCGGTTGCCAGTCCAAGTACAGTGACCCCATTCAAGTGAAATTTTTTGTAAATGTCAATCGCCTCGGGTATTCCATACATGAAACAGCCTGGGCAATTTACTTGGAAGACCTCGACTAGGACAACATTATCCTTTTCCTTATCGAAATTAGTTGGAAGGCCTTGAACCCATTTTGAAACATTCAGATTTGGAGCTTGCTGACCAATTTCTGCAGTCATGGATTTTATAATGCACCAAATTTATTTTAAAAAGGTAGCTGTTATTCTAAGACTGGTTATGATACAATGCTGAATTAGAGTAACATAGGAAGTAAATTAATGACTAATGTGCAGACAGTACCTGACTTAAGACTCGTGCTTTTATCAAAAAATGAAAAGTTTGCTAAACTCACAGGCGGTTAAAGAACAGTTACTTTAGTTCCCTCTGGCGATGATTCAAACCTGTAGATTCTTTCTACATTGGAATCTTCAAAAATCTCAGAATCATGTGTAATTATGATGAACTGCAGAGGAGGTTTTGAATTGATATGGGTAATGTTAGAAAGTTGTGAAAATACATCAACTAGGAATTTTCTTCGCTCTTGATCCAGGTGTGTGGTAGGTTCATCTAAAATCATGAAGTTAAGATTTGAAACTCCAAGCAAATGTGCCATGCCAAGTCTTAAAGCAAGAGCTACACTCACCTGTTCGCCTCCACTCAATGATTCAATGTCTAAAACAGTATTTCTGGAGTAACAGGTAATAGATACATCTCTAGTTTTTTCAGAAAGTGCTATTCGATGAATCTTTGTATTTAGTGCCATCAAATACTCTGAAGCTTTTGTTGATATCGCATTCAGTGCCCATGACCGTAGACTTGTAGCAATTGGACCATCTCGATTAAAAATCTTTTCTTGAATTTCACATAGTTGCGAAACATATTTTTTGACAATTTTTAGCTCATTTAACAACGAATTGATTTTTTTGATTTGGTACTCACCCTGATTAATTTTTTCATCTATTGCACCAAATCGTCTTTCTAAATCAGTTAACTCACCCCTCTTACTTTCAATAGAAATTTTCAATCGATTAAATTCATCAGGAACGAATCCCTTAGTCTCTTTTTCTAATTTTGTTATTTCTTCATAAAGCATTTTAGCATGTGAATCTATTGAAGCAACTTCGATTAGATTTCCAGAATCTAGTGATGGTATTTTTTGAATATTATTTTTTTTAGTAGAAATTTCTTGCTTAATGCTTTCAATCTGTTTAATATTATGTATAGAATGTGCCCGTAAGGTAGCTTCTGCTTGTAGTGCTGATTGGAGTTTTTTTGAATAATCATTTCTTTTATAGTTGAATTCATTCTTTTTCATTTCAAGTAATTCATTTTCTTTTTGTAATGCAATTTCTTCTTCTTTGAGATGTTTCACTTGAAATAATGGATTTAGATGATCAACTTCTGAATCACATACCGGACATTTTTTATCCTTTAACTTTAGTTTGCTAGCTAGAGATTTCTGCTCCTTGAGTTTTACTAGTTGCAATGAATTTTTATGGATTTTTTTTGTGAAATTATCTAGTTCTGACTCTGTTTTAGTTAATTTATCCTGAGTATCACCCTTCGAACTTGCAATTTCAAAACATCCCTCGCAATCTCTTATTTTGCGCTGATTTTCGTCAATTTTCTCCTGAATTGAGCGTATAGCATCCTTTGCGTATCTAATTAATTCACTTTTTCGGGTTTCTAATTGTTCGAGTTTATCTATTTTTGGAGCATCTTTTTCAATTTTTTTCTCTAGAATGCGTATTTCTTTTTCATGGTCTGACTTTTGTTCAACAAGTTTTTGTTTCAATGGTTTTGCATCAATAACATCAGTTTGAATTTTTTCTAGCTCATTTTTTAAAATCTCAAAATGCGTGTCATCATATCCCAATTGTTCTTGAATTGAATTACGAAAGTTTTTCTGAACTGTCTTCATTAATTCTGAGGCAACATCTAATTTATCAATTCCAATAATTGCATTAAGTAATTCCTTGAATTCTTTTGGTTTTGCATTTATTATGGAATTTAATTCCCCTTGTTGTACAATTGATGCAATTTTTAAACGATCAAAATCTAATCCTATTCTAGCTTCAACTTCTTTTGTCATGGATTCTCCAAATTGTTTTCTCTCTCCAGATGCAAGTGTTATTTCTTCATCATCAATTTTTTGAATGAATGTTGCAGAAAGGGTTCCTTTAGTGTCAATCTTTCTTTCTGCTTGATAGAATTTTCCATTTATTGTAAAATTTACTTTGGCAAATCCTTGACTTGCTCCTCTTCGAATTAATCCTTTGTTAGATTTTCTTGTGTGCTGACCAAACAACGCAAATGTAATTGCATCAATGATACTTGATTTACCAGAGCCATTATCACCAACAAATACAGTAACACCTTCCCCAAAATCTAATTTAGTTGAGGAATGCGAAAGAAAATCTCCTAACTCCACCGAGGTGATCATTTTTTATCACTCTTGAACTTCTCAAAATTTTCAACCACAACTCCCGTTGCTTCATCTAGTTGATTTGATGAAAGTAATGGCAGAAGTTCATTTACAGCAAAATTTGCAAGTTTTTCAGAACCCAATGAATTTACAGCTAATTTGAAGAGCTTATCGTCTATTCGGGCCGGTCTATCAAAAAGAACTGAGGAATCATCTCTATTTTTTGTATTTACCTTCCATGAACAGTATAGAGCATGTTGATAGAGGCTGGAAATTTGTGCCTGAATTTGGTCAGTTTGGATTTTTTCTCCTTCGATTTTAAGTTCGATAATTGGCTTTTTAGAAAATGACTTGATTTTTTCTAAAATCTCAGAAACAGTTGATGATAATTCTTCAACTGAAGTTTTTGTTGAAAATTGAGGTCTGATGTCTAATTCAATCCAATTTGGTTTCGCTTCTGAAGATGAAATATCTACTTCGTAAAATCCTTTTTTTGTTTCCTTAATCCCTTCACTTGTTGTAAGTTCAATGGAACCAGGGTATGCTAAGGGACCTCCCAAGTGACTAAATTTTTTTAGAAAATGATCATGTAGATGGCCCATTGCATAGTATGTAAAATTCTTTGGAAGATCTGTAGATGTCAATTCGCCTGCGAATTTGTTAATCTCCGTTATGCCTTGGTGCATTACTAAAATTTTATGACCTTTATGTTTCTCTGCAAGAGAATCTACATCTTCAAATTGTTTTTCATGCGAAGGAATTTCATTTTTTCTTAATTTATCGAAACCAACTAACATAACATCTTGAAAATAAACTGGCTTTCCTTGCCCAATGTATTTTGCAAATTCTAAATTATGATATACATATGGAATTGGTGTACCACGAATTCTACTAACGTCGTGTTCACCCAAAATAAAAAATGATTTTATGTTTTGATCCTTGAGACGTTTTAATGCATTTGCCATTTGAAGTATGGCTCTACCATTTGGAGTAGGTACATGGAAAATGTCTCCTGAAAAAATAACAAAATCTACATGATCTTTTATTGAAATGTCAATTGTTTGATTGAAAGCATCGTAGATGTCATTTTCTCTTTCATCAGAACCATACTGCATTAATCCTAGATGAGTATCGGATATGTGGGAGAATAACATTATTCTAACAGTAGATCCTTTTGTATCAAATCTTGCGTTGATTCAACTGCAATACCATCCATTTTTTTTCCACTAGCCCATTGACTAACAGCGCTTTGGTCGGAACCAGTCTTCTTTTCCTTTACTTCCTCAATATGAACAAGAGATGGGAGATTGACCCATTGGCCTACTAGTATGGCATCACCCACGTTCAATGAGGTAAGTTGTGTGATTAGCTCCCGACTCGTAGATTCAGTTGCAGAGGCAATTTGGCGCTGATCATCTTCTTGTATGATTTTCATAATTGCAAATGATCCCATCTGGCTAAGAACATTCAAGTCTACACTTCGTGGTCTTTGTGAAACTATTCCAAGACCCATTCCAAATTTTCGTCCTTCCCTTGCAATCTTTGCTGCCCAATACTTGGCCGTAGTATCGCGTTCTTTTGGAATGAAAACATGTGCTTCTTCAACAATAACAAAGATTGGCCATTCAAATTTGTAGTCTCTTTGCTTCTTACTTCTCCGGTTTTTTGCAGCACTAGATTCTTTTCTGTCTCTGAGTAGTTCCTGTAAATAAAAAGCCAAGGCAACGTTTGCTTGCTTTTCACTTAATTCAGATATGTTAATCACATTTGCTCTGCCTTCTTTTATGAAGCTTAGCGGGTAACCCATATCAGGATCTAAAATATCTGCAAATCTATGTTGAGCATCATCAATTTTATCTTTAACTCTATAAGCAGAATTTCTATTTTCCTTCTCTTTCTTGTCATCAGAGTTAATTATAATATCCACTTCTCTTTCAAGTTTATTCCAAAATTCTTTTGATTCTTTTACTGTTTGAGTTAGTGCTACACGAAGAACTCGCTGTTGAACATTTGCATTTTCTCTTATCTCTAAAACTTCTGAAAGAGCATCAGCATCCAGCAATCTTGGATTAATTTTAGCATCTATCACGTTTATTTTTGGTATATCAAGAAACGTGTAATCATTATGATAATCAAAAATTATTACAGTTCCTTTTAATTTTGCAATTTCTTTTGTAATTAATGCAACAAGATTACTTTTGCCCATTCCCGTCATTGCAAGTATGCCAAGATGGCGTGATACAATTTTGTCGAGATTAATTTTAGCATCTATAGTATTATTTCTCAGTAATTTTCCAATTTTTATCCAAACCTCTTCATTTGGACCAAAAATCACTCCTAAATCCTCTTTAGTTGCAGTCAATATTGCAGTACCAGGTATAGGCGGAATAGCAGGCAGAACGGGGGTTCCTTTTTTTAAACCATCTAAAAACCCCAAAATACCAATATTCGAAATGTAACTTTTATCACGAATGTTACTTTCAGCAATTTCTTTACTTTCAAAGGCTTCTTCATAATTTTGAACATCTGCAAAAGCTGCACTTGAGACAGATGATTTTTCAACCAGACCTAGAATTTTTTTCTCAGTGGAATCAATAATAACATATTCACCGACAGCAAGAGGCCTTGCTGTTTGAGCCCTAACCATTGTAGGTTTCGATTCTCCAATAACAAATCCTATCGTCATTCTAGAACCTCCCTAGAACCTATCTCATTCGATAAATGATGCAAACTGATTAGTTTAGACATGTCATTACCACTAATTTTACAATTGTTGTGGGCTAGCTTAAGTGCATAAGGATATCCGCCTATACTAGTTTTGTAAAGTTTGCCTAAGAGAGATTTCATTTCATCATCCGTATGATTAGAACCTAAAATCTCGATTTTGATCAATGGCAAAGATTCACTTAAACGTGCAAAAACAGATGTAATTATTTTTCTTGGGCCATATTTTGTTTCTTTGAAAATCTTACTAAAGCCCGCAGAATTTGTTGCATGATTATAATAGAATATATCACCAGCAATAGAATTCATTCGTTCAAACTGTGCTCTACTACTTGAAGTCTTTGACACAAAAACCACATTATTATTTTTTGAAATTACATTAATGATTTTAGATTCAAGTGATGCTTTCTCTTTTAAAAAATGGGTATGAATTGAACCATCCATTAAAACTAAATCAACTTTGTCAACTGACTCTTTGCAGGCCTGAATTTCCAAATCACTGGCCATAGTTTCTAAATTAGAACTTAGAAGTCCCAAACCATTATCATGCAAGTCAGATAGAATTTTACCATCTGACTTAACGGAAACAGCTGTTACCGCCCATAATTCAGCGCCTTGGAATTTCTTACTGTTAAAACTACTATCTACTCCTGCAATCTCTGATTGTTCCTTTTTAGGCATAAATTCTACCCAATTTTCCCTTGCAATTTGGATAATTTTCTCATATATTGGGCCTTTCAGAATAGACAGGGTTTCTTCTCGTTTTTGTATGGCATCTTTTAGAACACTATTGAGCATAGTAAACATTCGTTCGATCTGATAAATTCTTTAGGTTATACTATTCTTTAACCAAATGTTATCTGGTAATCAATTTGTAATTCCTCCAACTTGGAATTAAATCATTTTATTACAATAATTCACCAATGAAACTTGTTGAAAAGAATCGGATTGTTAGGCTGTGGTGCTATAGGAACTGAAATAGCTAAATCAATAGATTCTGGAAAAATTCCTGCCAAACTTACCCACTTGTATGATGCAAAAAATGAGGCAGCTATTGCTCTAGCATTAAAACTTGAAAATAAGCCCCAAATTACTTCAAATGTTGCACTTCTAGCATCGGCACCAGTTGATCTTATTGTAGAAGCGGCATCTCAAGATGCTGTTCGTGATAATGCCCTCACCATTCTTCAGAACAGAAAAGATTTGATGATAATGAGCGTAGGTGCACTTCTTGACGAATCTATTTTTGAGGTTATCATGCAAGGTTGTAAAGACTTTGGAAGATCTGTGTACCTATCTTCAGGAGCAATCGTAGGCCTTGATGGTATTAAATCTGTTAAAGATGAATTGGAATCAGTAATTCTGGTGACAACAAAAAATCCAAAATCTCTCAAAGGAGCAAAATTTTTTGAAACATCAGATATAGATCTTGACAAAATAACAGAGTCTACAACAATTTTTGAAGGTAGTGCAAAAGAGGCAGTGAAACTCTTTCCTGCTAACATCAATGTGGCAGCACTTCTTAGTCTTTATGGACTTGGAAGTGTGGACACCAAAGTAAGAATAGTTGCTAATCCAAAAACTGACAAAAATACGCACGAGATTTTTGCCGAGGGAACCTTTGGGAAATTTTCAATTAAAGTAGAAAATGTTCCCAGTGAAACTAATCCAAAAACTAGTAGACTTGCCATTTTGTCAGCTATTGAACGCATCAAATCAATCTGTCAAAATGAATGCAAAATCGGCACGTAAATTGGCAATTATTGCCGTTCTAACAAATCAACTCGCGGAATATCACCACATTCCCATTCTTTAAATGCTGACCAGAGAACTTTTTTTACGTTGTCTTTAAAATCAGAAATTTTGAAACTAAAAAAAGAGAAGGATGTTGTAATTTTAGCTCATAATTATCAAATTCCTGATATACAGGATGTTGCTGATTATGTTGGTGATTCCTTAGGACTTGCAAGACAAGCTGCAAAGACTGATAATAACACAATTTTGTTCTGTGGTGTACATTTCATGGCAGAGACTGCTGCAATCATTAGCCCTCACAAAAAAGTTCTCATTCCAGATCTTGAGGCTGGTTGTTCACTTTCAGACACTATAACTGCCGAGCAGTTAAGAAAATGGAAAAGTGAACATCCTGGTGCAGTAACAGTAGGATATGTAAATACTACTGCAGAAGTAAAAGCAGAGCTTGACTATTGTTGTACTTCATCAAACGCAGTAAACATTGTAAAGGCAATTCCAGACGATAAACAAGTTCTTTTCTTACCTGATATGTTTTTAGGTTCTTATGTATCTAAAATGACAAACAGAAAAAACATGTACATCTGGGCTGGTGAATGTCATGTACATGCCGGTATAAAGTCACAGGATATACAAGAAAAGCTGAATCAATATGCAAAAGCAGAATTTCTAATTCATCCAGAATGTAGTTGTACTACTTCGATTATGTATGACGTAGCAGTTGGTGATTATAAGGGCAGACAAGTTCAAATGCTTTCTACACAAGGCATGATGGACTATGTAAAGCAATCAAAATCTCAAGATTTCGTAATTGCAACGGAAACAGGCATACTATACAGAATGAGACAACAAAATCCAGAAAAAAGATTCATTCCAGCATCTGAAACTGCCGAATGTCAGTATATGAAGATGATAACGCTAGAGAATGCATACGCATCCCTGATGGAGGACAAGTACCAAGTTACAGTTCCACCTGAGATTGCCAGAAAGGCACGTATTGCAATAGATCGTATGTTATCTATCAGTTAACTTCTAGACTTAAATCAAGACCAGAAACCGAGTGTGTTATTTTTCCTATTGAAATCATATCGACACCCGTTGCTGCATAAGACTGAATATTTTTAGAATTAATTCCACCTGATGCTTCAAGTTTGACCTTTCTTCGTAAGTTCAACTTTGAGAGCTTATCAATTACTTTGGTAATTTGCGAGGGAATAAAATTGTCGAGCATTATTATTTTG
Source organism: Nitrosopumilales archaeon (assembly GCA_016838825.1). Taxonomy (GTDB): domain Archaea; phylum Thermoproteota; class Nitrososphaeria; order Nitrososphaerales; family Nitrosopumilaceae; genus JAEHKU01. The sequence goes on from JAEHKU010000013.1 coordinate 12,190, forward strand.
GCTCCACCCTGGGCCGCTAAAATTGCATCATTTGTATTCTCAACTTCAATTTCAATTATTTTGTGTTTTTTACGTACTTTTTTTAAGAGGGACGAGATTTCTTCAACTGCTAAATGATTGTCTTTTATCATTACCATATCATCTAAACCCATCCTGTGTTTGTGTCCACCGCCAATCTTTACTGCCTCTTTATCAAAGAACCGTAAACCCGGTGCAGTTTTTCTAGTTGAATAAACTTTTACTGAACTATTTATGTTACGAACTTTTTTTACAAGTTTATTGGTTTCAGTTGCTATTCCACTCATTCGTGAAAGCAAATTGAGTGCAGTTCTTTCACAGGACAAAACATGTTTTGCTAATCCCCTAACAACAATAATTTTCTGATTCTGTTTCACAGTAGAACCATCTTTCTTGAGAATTTTTACACTACATCCCTTTGAAGCAAAAATCTTTTTCGCATATTGAACACCTGCAATGATACCATTTTGCTTCGTGATTATAGTCGCAGTTATTTTACGTCTAGGTAAAAAGCCACTCGTAATATCGCCTTTTCCAATGTCCTCAGCTAAAAATCGATCTAGTTCTTTTTCTGGACTTATGCCCAATCTATGTTACCCTTATTGCGTACTTGCCTTTTTCTTTAATTCCTAAAGATTTAGCAATGTAGGAATCATTTGGATCAACTATGTATGCAATGCCAATCCAATCTGGTGAGAGATCGGATGATTTGCAAACAGGACAAACCTTTCCTATAGTAATAAACTTGCACTTTCTACATGCCATTTGTTTAACCATTGATATCAGCCTTTTACTTGAACAATCTTCGCCTTTTCAGTTTTTGCTTTTCCTTTTTCAGATTTTTCTTGCGTTTTTGCCTCAGTTTTTTTAGCATCTTTTCCCTCTTCTTTAGCCTTCTTAGCATCTTCCACTATCCATTCATCTGCACCAAGGAAAGGTTGTCTACATGTTATGCCAATCTTTCCCATAGACGAAGCTTTTCCTAGTGATACTGCAGTAATTCTAGCACGAAGTGTAGTTCCAACTCTCATAGTTCTTCCACTTTGATTAGCTAAAATCATTCCTGATTTTACATCACTCTTTAGATAGTCATCCATGATCTGTGAAAGGTGTAACAGTGCATCAGTTGGGCCTATTCTAACAAACGCCCCAAAGTCAGTAATGTCAACAATTTCACCTCTTACAATTTCTTGAATTTTCGGATAATATGTTAACGCATCAAATTCTACTTTATGAAAAGTTCCTCCGTCTCCAGTAAGCATCCTGCCCATTTCGCTTACTTTGGCATCCATTATCATGATGATGTATCCCAATTCAGCATCTATCATACTTTCGTATTTTTCTTTGAGTGTGGTAATGGCTGCTTTTTTTAGGGACTGGCCAAAAAGGTTAGGCGGAATTCTAACTACATCACGTAAACTAGTTATAGAAAACAATTGCGATGCAATTTCAGAATTTCTTCTTATGAATCTTTGGGAAACCTATGATTTTCTGTCTATCTTTAAATAACCTATAATGAGTTTTTTTCATATTGGTAGGAGTTGACCAGGTTCTCAGCCAACTGAGTACTGTAATTGATCCTGATCTCAAGAAGGATATCGTATCTATGGGTATGATTAAAGACCTTGAAGTAAATGATGGAAACGTCAAGTTTACTTTGGAGCTAACTACCCCTGCTTGCCCATTTAATGAAGATATTGAAAGAGACGTAAGGACTGCGATGGCACAACTAAAGGATGTTAAAAAATTTGACCTGAGTGTTACTGCGAAGGTTCAGGAAGGACGAGATCTTAGTGCGGATGAGGCTTTATCGACTGTTAAAAACATCATTGCCGTTGCTAGTGGTAAGGGAGGCGTAGGAAAAACAACAGTCGCTGTGAATCTTGCATTGGCGCTAGCGAAGACTGGAGCAAAGGTTGGATTGCTTGACGCAGACATTTACGGTCCCAGCGTTCCATTGATGCTGGGTATGGGTAAGGCTGCATTACAAGTAGATGGAAATAAATTGCAACCAGCAGATTCTCATGGTCTCAAAGTAGTTTCTTTTGGATTCTTTGCAGAACAAGAACAGCAAGCTGCGATATATAGAGGACCTATTATTTCTGGAATCTTAAAACAATTCTTAGTTGATACAAATTGGTCAGATTTGGATTATCTTATTGTTGATCTTCCACCAGGAACTGGTGACATACCACTCACATTAGCTCAAACGATTCCTATTACAGGAATTTTAGTTGTGACAACACCACAAGATGTAGCAAGCAGTATTGCAATGAAGGCAATTGGAATGTTCACCAAACTAAACGTCCCGTTAATAGGAATAGTTGAAAACATGAGCTACTTCAAGTGTCCTGATTGTAATAAAGAACACCACATATTTGGTCAAGGCGGAGCTAAAAAAATTAGTGAAAAATTCAATATTCCATTTCTTGGAGAAATTCCTTTGAGTACAGGAATTATGGAAGGGTCAGACACTGGTAAACCTGTTTTGGTTACTGATTCGCAATCAGTGAATTCCGAAGCTTTCATGACTGCTGCAAAGAACATAGCTGCACAATGTAGTATAATTGCAGCCAAGATGAAAGAAGAAATTAGTGCTGAAGCAACTACAAAATGATGCGCTGTGCATCTTCCTGAAAATCTTAGAGATCAACTCAAGGAACCTTTCGGAATTTTAATTAAAAATTCAGAAATAACTAAGCAAAGTATCTCAAAGTACTCAGCTCAAGATTCCCTTGTGATTACGGTTGGTGATGCTACTACGGACAAACTAATTGAGTTGGGCATTACACCTTCTGTACAAATAGTTGATGGGTTAGAAAAACGAGCAAAAAGGACACCACCTTCTGTAAAAGTAACAACAAATCTTACTTGTAATAATCCAGCTGCTCAAATTACTCAAGAAAGCATGGATGCGATCAAGTTAGCCTTTTCCTCCCCAAAACCCGTACGTATAACAGTCGTAGGTGAAGAAGACTTGCTTGTTCTTCCCGTATGTGTTCTCGCTGCTGAGGATTCCATAGTCATGTATGGTCAACCAAATGAAGGATTAGTAATAGTCAAAATAACTTTAGAGATAAAAAATAAAGCCCAATCAATCATTGATCTAATGCGCTAGTTGGGGTGTGATGAGACGGTGGCTGAATGAGTTATGATTTGGCTAAATTCTCTGACCCTGGCCAGCAATTTGATAGTCAAAATAAACAATTCTTGATAGAACTATTGACATTTCCAAATAAACAACAATTGTCAGACTCGAATGCGTGAAGATAGACCCAGATTTGAAACTTGAATTACTTGAAAAGGCTGGAATTTATTCAAATCGATTAAGCATTGATGAACCTAAAATTGTTTTCAAAACTAAAGAGGTTCTTGCCATGTCAAAGCAAATTACTGAAGGGAGAAGAACAACAGCTTACAAATACTATGGAATTACGTACTTGGATCATAATTTGGTTTTTCTTAATATTCGAAAAATGCCCGATGAAAAGACAATTGAAAATACTCTAGTTCACGAACTAATTCATCTAAGGTTTCCATATTTGAGTCATGGAAAAAAATTCAACAAGTTAATTCGGCAAACGCTTAAAGGAAAAAGATTTCCTCCATACAAAAAAAGAAAACAGTAAAGGCAAAAATTCTCGCTCATGATTTATATTTATGGCCTTTAGGCACAACCTTGTAAGATGACGCCACAAGAAATTCTACCTGTGGGCGCCGCTATTGCATCTTTTGTAGTCGCAATAGGTTTTGCAATCTGGGTATCGAGAAAGAGTCCTGGTACAAAAGAAATGGTGGAAATTTCTAATGCTGTAAGGATTGGAGCTAGTACCTTTTTACGAAGGGAAATGAAGATTGTTATTCCAATAGCAATTGGTTTGGCTGTTATAATTGGAGCAATTATAGGATATTCTAATGGAATTGCATTTGCAGTGGGTGCTGGACTATCTGCAATTTCGGGCGTGATTGCTCTTAAAATAACTGTTAAAGCCGCTGTTAGAGCTGCAAATTTGACAAGTAGTGGGCTGGGTAGTACCTTTGTACTTGCATTTAGAGGTGGTGCAACTGTAGGATTAATCATTCCTGCAATGGCACTTTTAGCAATGACTTTACTGTATTTTGTATTTCCTGATCCAATAACAATAGCTGGAGTCGGAATTGGAGCCAGCTTAATTGCACTATTCATTAGAATTGGTGGTGGGATATTTACTAAAGCTGCAGACATGGGAGCTGACTTAGTCGGAAAAGTTGAGGCTAACATTCCTGAAGATGATCCCAGAAATCCAGCTACAATAGCTGATAATGTGGGAGATAATGTGGGAGATGCAGCAGGAATGGGCTCAGATGTCTACGAGTCTTACATTATTACAATGCTTGCTGCATTGCTCATTGCAGCATTAATCGCTGCTCCGGAAAACTTTCTTTACCCTATACTAATTGGCGCGTCGGGAATGATAGCTTCTATTATTGGAGTTGCGACCATCAACTCAAGGAAAATTACTGATGTTATGAAACCACTTAACGTGGCATTTTACGTGACAGCAGCGATAGCAATTAGCCTGAACTTTGTATTTACGTACTTGTATTTAGGACAGTCAAATATTGCGTACGCATTATTTGGTAGTACAGTAATCGGAGTAATACTTGTTCCTGTGATACAAAGGATTACTGATCACTATACGAACTACAAATTCAAGCCAGTAAAAGAAATCGCTAGTTCTGCAAAATGGGGATATGCATCACTCACACTAATGGGTATAACACAAGGTATGCGCTCGACTGGACCTTTCATGATTGCATTAGTTGTAGCTATCATTGTTTCATATGCAATAGCTTCATCTGCTAGCCCAGATCCCTCTCAAGCTGTCTTGTATGGAATTTTCGGTACATCACTCACCGCAATGGCTATGCTGAGTTTGGCAGGAATTGTGTTGAGTATTGACGCATTTGGTCCAATCAGCGATAATGCTGGCGGCATCGTAGAAATGACAAGAATGGGAGAAGAGAACAGAAAAATCACTGATCAAATAGATGCAGTTGGAAACACTACAAAGGCAATAACTAAGGGATTTGCAATTGCAAGTGCTGGTCTAGCTGCGTTAGCTATGATTCAAGCCTTCCAGTATGAGGCCGCTGAAATTTTTCATACCTCTTTTGATTACAGCCTTTCGAATCCTGCAGTTATAATCGGACTATTAGTAGGCGGTCTTATACCCTTCATCATTACTGGTCAGCTGATAAGTGGAGTGTCAAGAGCTGCATCTAAAATGGTAGATGAAGTGAGACGACAGTTCAAGCAAGAACCTGGTATTCTTAAGGGAAAAGTAAAACCAGATTATGCAAAGTGTGTTGATATAGCAACTATTGCTTCCTTGAGGGAATTATGGAAATCTGCTTCAATACCAATTATTGCTCCAATAGTGCTTGGTGTGATCCTAGGACCTCCCGCAGTTGCTGGACTCTTAATGGGTGCAGTTGTAACTGGAATTTTCTTGGCGTACCATCTGGTAAACACAGGAGGGGCATGGGATAATGCTAAGAAGCTCATTGAAATGAAGGGAGACCGAGGAAGTGAAGAACACAAAGTGGCAATTGTTGGAGATATTATTGGAGATCCGTACAAAGACACGGCCGGACCTGCCTTAAACACCGTAATCAAACTGTTAAATACAGTAGCTATTGTGTTTGTTTCTTCGTTTATAGCAATACTAGCTCTGTAAATTTAGTCTTTAACTTCTCGAGTCATGTCAAGTTCATCAATCTGAGCTTCAATTGTCTTCTTCATTGTACCATTATGCTCTTGACAAAACTTGAAGAACCCATCGACTGTTTCAAAACAACCACAAATCCATTTTGTTTTAATTTCGCCTTCTACTGTAATTCGTTGATACGAATTCTTCGAAGTCAATTTACCAGTCATTTGGTCATAAATATAAAAAGAATTAAGGACAACCTTCCATTTTCTGTATGAAATAGCCTTTTTCTTTAATTTGGTTAGCAATCGGTTCCGGCGCATCCTGAGTATGACAAAACTGGCATTCTGCTGTTGTTATCTTTGAATTTTCTTCTCCAACTGACTTTAACCATTCTTTAGCAAAGCCAATTGCTTTTTCATTATCATTCACCTCAGTAATCACATCAAAATGCATTGTGCGGCCATCTGCAGCCTTCACATACGTGTCGAATACATGAATTTCCATACCAGTAATTGTAAGAAGGGATATTTATTTCAAAGAAATAAACTTCAATATGTCAAAGTCTGTAATTGTAGATCTAAAATTTCAAACCATTCATTTAGAATTAGATGATTCGAGTTCACCAAAAACGGTTAAGAAATTTCTTGATTGTCTTCCTTTTAGCATTGGAATAAACTTGTGGGGCGACGAAATCTACACAAATGAAACTCCAATAGATGAACAAGAAGAAAATGCAAAATCTTTAGTCGATTTAATGGATGTTGCGTATTGGCCAACAGGAAAAGCCATTTGCTTGTTCTTTGGACCTACTCCTATTGGTAAAGAAGGAGAGATAAAACCTTATTCTCCAGTTAATGTGATTGGTAAGATAAAAAATCCCGACAAGTCTATTTTAAAAAAAATAGATAATGGAATGAAAGTGACGTTCCGAAAGGAGTAGCTATGTTATGTTAAGCGTTAGAGATATGATCTTATCATCCAGCATGTAGGCCTTGAGTTCCTCACTCTTGTTTGAAAAAATGAGCCAAGGTACTGGATTGATCTGCATGTATTTCTTATCAGTGATGGAAGGATGTGCATCTGAATCTGGATGAGAGTGAAAAATCGCTACAACATCCATTTTTCTTTTTTCTGCTTCTTGGTATCCTTTGAGTAATTCCTCGTTTGATATTGTAAAATTAACTGGAGAATCATCAATATTTCTTGTCAAAAATACTTGCTTTACATCAAAACAATCATCTTCAATATTTCCGAACAAAAGTGCGCAAGATTCATGTGGACTAGACTCTTTGGCGTGTTTGATCAGAATTCTAATGTGCTCTTGGGTGAGTTTTACTTGTTTTTGCAAATTTATTCGACTGTTACTCTTCCAGTCATCCATGGGTGTACAACACAATAGTATTCTGTGGTACCAGCAGAATTGAATGTATGCTCAAATGATTCTGCTACTCCCAGAATATCAGAATCAAAGTCTCCTGATGGACCATCTTCAGGAGTTCCGCTTGTGACAGTATGTATTGAAGAATCTTCGTTCGCCCAGATTATCGTAGTACCAACTGTTACAGCAATGTCTTTTGGATCAAAGTATAATTGTCCGATTTGTTGAACACCTGCACCTTCGGGGATAGAAACTGATTCAGTTACTGGCTCGCTTGGTTCTTGTATTACAAACGTTGCTATCATCCAGGGGTGGACTGTACAAATGTATTCATATTCTCCAACATCTAAACTGCCAGTATCCAGTTGGAATTTATCTCCCGCAGATATTAAACTAGAGTCAAATGTTTCTCCAAAATCTATAGAGCTTGTGACAGTATGCACCAATTCATCATTGTTTGTCCATTCGATAACATCACCTTGAGAAACAGTTGTCGAGTCAGGAGAATAATCAGGATTTCCTTGTTCAGAAGAACCAGCTAAAATTTCGATTGGCACAACATTTGTTGCGGGAGATACTTCAATAATTTCTTCAATAACTTCTTCAATTGATGGTTCAAACGAGAACATTGGTTCTGGGCCTTGAAAGCCAAATACAGTATACGTTATCAAACCCGTACCTATCGCAAGAACAAAAATGATGGACACAGCTTTTGCATATTGCGGCATTTTCATTGCAACATATGAAATTATGATTGCTGGTGCTGCAATAGCGAATAATACTCCCGCAATTATTGGAAGCGTAGAGATAGTAGTCATTGTAATAGCAAATACACCAAATGATAACCCAATTCCTAAAACAACGAGAGTAGTTGCTTTTGCTTTATTGCTTGTTGAAACGCCACCTTCTAAGATGCCTGTTGCTAAAAAGATCAAACCAATAAACATAGTTAGTCCTGTTAGTGCATGCATTCCATCGACGAATGTTTTTGCTATTCCAGCATATGATAGCACTAAACCTGCTAGTCCTATACCAGTAAGTCCCATTCCAGGCATCATAAGATCCCAATTGCTCAATTGGAATAGCTGGAAGAACTGATATAATTAATCTTTTTGAAGCTAAAAAAATAATGTCGAAGAAATTAAATTCTCTTGAAAACCGTTACAAAAATGTTTGGGATTTAAAGAAATTTTCGAAATATCGAAACCAAGAATCATAGTTCTACTTGTAATAACTGCGATAACGTCAATGTATGCAGCTAGTAAGCTAATAGGACCAGAACTTGACAACCTTTCACTTTTACATATTATTGTAGCAGGAGCTTCTGCATCTGCTGGTTCTAGTGCACTAAACCACTATTATGATAAAGACATTGACCCATTAATGAAACGGACTAGCACAAGACCTATCCCTTCAGGTAGAATGAGTGCGAGAAATGTTTTCATTTATGGTGTAACTGTAAGTGCAGCTTCTGTAATATACGCGGCTTTTACACTCAATTTGCTTACAGCATTTTTCATAGCACTTGGAATTTTCTTCTACGTCGTTGTGTATACTATGTGGCTAAAACGATTGAACTCATCTAACATTGTAATTGGTGGTTTTGCAGGCAGCGCAGCATCAATGGCTGGTTGGTCAGCAGCTACGGGCTCTATGGATCTATTAGGTTTCTTGGTAGGAACTTTAGTCTTCGTGTGGACTCCCTCTCACTTTTGGTGTCTGGCAATGAAAATCCGCGACGATTACGCAGCAGCAAAGATTCCAATGTTGCCGGTACTAGTTGGAATGCAAAAAACATCCAACTATATTCTGATCAGTACTGCGATTTTGTTACCATATTCGCTAATTCTTTATGCATTTGGGTTAGGGCTGGTGTATCTAGCGATAGCTGCGATATTTGGAAGCCTTTTAATGATTTATCATTACAAGTTAACAAAGAATCCAACATCAGAGTTTGCTTGGAAGGCCTATAAGGTCACAGCACCTTATCTTGCTATCATCTTTGTTGGAATAGCACTTGATGCTGCTTTCCATTTCAGGATTTAATGAAGACTAGACTCCTCGTTGGCGATTCTCTACTCCTGGAAAACCAGATTCATAGTCACGTTCCATTCTTTCTATGTTTTGTGATTCTATCTCGTCAACTTCATCTTTCTCTTTTATAATTTCTATTCTTCTAGTATCCTTTGTAAGCCAACCGACTTTGATCAGACCCAATATTTCTAAATCGAGAAGTACTTTGTTGAATCTATCCTCTGGTATAACCATTCCATCTTTTATCATAATCTTTGAAAGTTCAGTATCGGTTAGAGAACCATGGTCTTTTACCTTCTCAAAAACAAAATTCCTAAGTGGTAAAGTCATATCTAACCGTAAAAAGCCTTATCTATTGATTTTGGAATTGCTTGTGAAATATTATCTTTCATTGTATCGTACCACGTATCAACTTGTTTAGTTATAGATGGTTTTACAACTTTGAGTCCTGCTACAAAATCAGCATTTCCAACTTTTGGTGAGTTATTCTGCATTGCATGTACAGCTGCTTCTCTACATAATGCAGCAAGATCTGCACCAGTATAATTTTGCGTAGCTAGTGCAATTTCTTTCAACTTGACATCACTTGATAATGGCATTAACTTAGTCAATATCTTAATTATTTCAAGCCTTCCCTTTTCGTCAGGATACTGTACGTATAACTTAAGATCTAGTCTACCTGGTCTTAATAACGAACTATCCAATAGATCTGGTCTATTTGTAATCCCTATTACAACCACTCGTGATGAACTTGAATCCTCCATCTCTGTCAAAATCTGGCTTAGGAGTGTTTCACTCACACCACCTTCTTCGCTAGACCTCATTCTAGCAAGTGAATCAAGCTCATCAAATATGACAATACATGGAGCTGATGTTTTTGCTTTTCTGAAGATTTCTCTGATTGCTTTTTCAGATTCTCCTATCCACTTGGATAAAATTTCAGGACCACGTACTAAGATCATGTTACCACCACTTTCAGTAGCAAGTGCACGCGCAAGCAAAGTCTTCCCACAACCGGGTGGACCATAAAGCAATGCTCCCCTTGGAGGCTTAACTCCCATCTTGGTGAATTTACTTGGTTCTTTGAGAGCAACAATTAGATTATCACATATAATTTTCTTAATTTTTTCCAATCCACCAACATCTTTCCACCATATCTTTGATCTTTCCACATAGAACTCTCGCATGGCAGTGGGAACTATCTCATGCATCGCGTCATAGAAATCTTGTAACCGCACCCTCATTGACTGTAAGACCTCAGATGGTATTTTTTCAGTTTCAAGATCAATTTCAGGCAAATAGTTTCTTAGCGATTTCATGGCACTCTCTCTACACAATGACGTGATATCTGCACCTGTGTATCCATGAAGTTCTGCTGCAAGAGTTTTTAGATCAACATCATCAGAGAGAGGCATACCTCTAGTATGGATTTGTAATATCTCTAACCTCCCATCTGCATTTGGGACAGAAATTTCAATTTCTCTGTCAAATCTACCTGGCCGTCTAAGAGCAGGATCTACACTCTCTGGTCTGTTTGTAGCTCCCATTACAATTACATTTCCTCTGTCTGTTAGACCATCCATTAATGCCAAGAGTTGTGCTACCACTCTTTTTTCTACATCACCATAAGCCTCTTCTCTTTTTGGTGCAATTGCATCAATTTCATCAATGAATATCACACTTGGAGAATTATCCTTAGCTTCTTTGAATATTTCACGAAGTCTAGCTTCGGTTTCACCATAATACTTGTTCATTATTTCTGGACCGTTAACAGAGTAAAAGTTGGCCTCGGATTCACTTGCTAAAACCTTAGCAATCAAAGTTTTTCCACATCCAGGAGGTCCATATAGCAAAATTCCACTATGAGGTTGTATTCCCAGTCTACTGAAAACTTCAGGATGGCGCAAAGGCAACTCAACAATTTCTCTCATTCTTACAGTTTGATCTCCTAGTCCACCAACTTCCTCATACGTCACTCGTATCTTTTTATCAATAGCAGGCTCTGTTAAAATTTTAAGATTTGTAGAACGGTCAATTGTAACTACGCTTTTGGGAGAAATCTTATCAATCTTAAAGTCCATTGAATTGCCAAGAATCATTACTGAAATTTCATCGCCCTGTGAAACAGGCAATCCTTTTAGTCTATTTTTTACAAAATCTGTAAACTCTTTATCTACAGTGACGTTGTCGCTAAGTGGTATCAATAGAACAGTTTTACCAGGTCTTGCGGTAATTTTTCTTACCTGAACAAAATCATTTAGTGCAGCACCAATATTTTTTCTTGTCTGACCATCGATTTGTATCATATCAGGATGTTTCTCATCTTCATCTGTTGGCCATACAATAGCACAACTAGATTTCTTTCCAATAATTTCTATCATATCTCCAGGTGCCACCTTCATGAAGTCCATAGCATCAGGTCCTATTCTGGCACGTTTTTTACCAACGTCACGTTGTTTTGTTTCACCAGTACGCATTTGCAAATACTCGCTTTTGCGAGCCATAATAACACCTATTTCACATTAACAGATGTGCGACTCATTCCAAGTACCTGAAAACTACTAACCCCCTCCATCGAGTTGATAGTATTTTCAAGCGAGTCCATCTGTCCTTCCTTGTCATCTAACGTAAATTCGGCATTAATAAAATACAGTCCAAATGCAAGTGGCTCTTTTGCATATTTTTCTAATTTTATTCCATCTTTTAAAACGCTTTCAATTTTTTTTGCCAATTTATCAAGATCTACTTCAGTACCTGTTGGCATAACTTTAGCTATTAGTAAAACACGTGCCAACTCTATGGTCCCTCAAAGCTACAAGAACTGCAACGATAAATATTTGCAGATTCTCTGCAACTCTGACATCTCCACAAAAGTAATTCAGCACAATTTGGGCAATCGAACTTTACACACTTGTCATTAGGCATGATGGGTCTATGGCATGAGCTACATACAGGTAATGTAATAGCAGATGACATGTCGAAAGCTCTCTGAGTTGGAAATTTATACCTTGCTTATCAATTGCGTTCTACTAGAGCAAACAGTTTTCTAAGCTCACTGCCCAGAATTGTTTGCGCCACTTTAATTGAACTCTTAGCACCTAATAGTTTTATGACAGCATCAGTATGAAAATCAAAACTTTCCGATCTAGAAATATCTTCTATGATTTTTGGTGTAACAGAATCAAAGATTGAATCAATTGCCTTGTTATCAAGTCTTTCAAGTAGTTTCCTTGCAAGTAACATACTGTTAAATTCCTTACCAAATTTTTTTTGCCAATTATTTTGGTAATTGCCAAGATCTGAATCGTCTTTTGACTCTAAAAACTGAGAAATGGCTCTTCCAGCCAGTATTCCTCCCACACCACAGGAATAGATGCCACCAGCAGTAGTGGGCTTTGTTTGTCCTGCAGCATCACCTATTGTGACTATATTTTTTGTGACAAAATTGTTTATTGGGCCTTTGATCCAGATTGGAGCAAAAATTTTCCTCACGATAAAATGCCTTCCCTTTTTAAGAAGAAATTTTTCTAGGGCAGATGCAGCATTAATTGCTCTTGCGGCGACACCAACTTTTCCATGACCAGATCCAATAGGTATTATCCAACAAAAAAAACCAGGATACATTTCAGCATCAAAGTAAACCTCAACCTTACCACTCTCTATCCAGTCAGCGTACACTTCAAACTGTGCTGAATGAAGGATTCCATTTCTATCTCTGTGAATAAGTGACGATACTCCGCGACCGTCTACTATAATTTTACACTTAAAATCGCCATCTGTCGTTATTATCTTATCTCCAATGATTTTTTTTACTGATGTTTTAACTCGTATATCAGCACCATTACGCTGTGCTTGGCGTGCTATTTGCTTGTCAAAGGAACGTCTGTTTATGACAGCAACCTTCTGTAATTCAGAATTGATCACAAAACTCTTTCCTGAAGGAGAAAAAATCTCTGCTGATTCAATTTGATTGTCAAGTGTAACTCGATTTGGAACAATACCTAACTCTTCTAGTGCTGAAATGCTAATCATTCCTCCACAATGTTCAGGCGTGCCTATCTCAGAATCTTCTTCTACTATCAGAACACTATTACCCCTTTTTGCAATCTCTCTTGCACATAGCAGACCTGATACACTTGCTCCCGCTACTACAACATCATAATCCATGTTTTGATTTTGTTGAGTAATTATTTAATCCTAAAGGTGACATAAGATACTTGATCTAATCCTAAACCATTTCAATTCTAAACTTTATCATAGAAGTCTTTCAATTCTATCACGGTGAGCTCAATAAAACAAGTTATTGTGGTACGAAATGATTTAGGTATGGGCAAGGGCAAACTAGCCGCCCAAGTGGGTCATGCTTCTGTTTTGGGTGCAGAAAATGTCCGTAAATCTAATACAGACTGGTTTAATGATTGGGTTTCTGGAGGTCAAGGAAAAATAGTGGTAAAAGTCACTAGTTTAAAACAATTAGAAGAAGTGAAGAAACATGCGTTCACACTTAATCTTCCATGCTCTGAGGTTACAGATGCAGGACATACACAACTTTCACCTGGAACTATTACCTGTATATCAATAGGACCTGCACCTGAAGAAATTGTTGATAAGGTCACTGGCGACTTGAAATTGTTGTAAAGTTTTCTAGCTGCAAACTAGTGGAATAAGATATAACATAGAAGAATTGTCTGCATTTTGTGAAGAAACAGACGAAAGGAGTTATCCTGCTTGTTGTGATAGGTGGTTCTTTGTTATTTTGGGGTGTAGCGGTAGCAGCACCAGGTGTGATACCAAGTGAATCTGAAGAAACCGTAACCCTTACGGGAACACCAGCGGATCACTTTACTGATGCTCAAAGACCAACTTTTTGTGGTACAGGTGATGCAAAATCAAATACCTATGTTAGGGAATTCAAAATTCCAACTGAGTGCACCCAGCCGCTTTCAATAATCACTGATCCATCTGGAAACATATGGTTTACAGAAACTAACACAGGTAACATAACAAAATTCGATCCAGTTTATGAAACATTTACCGAGTATTCGAATCCGAATTGGCCGGAGATGGCTCGTTCCATGATGTGGGGCATAGATTACTTGGATGGAAATATTTGGTATACTGATGCCACTCATAATTTAATATGGAAATTTTCTACAGGCGATGAAACGTTTCATTCCTTTTCCTATCCAGAATCTGAATCTGGCACAATGCCCCAAAGATTGCAAATTAACAATGGTATTGTTATAACAAATGATTTTGTTGGAAACAGAATTGTTTTTTTTGATCCAAATCAATCTGGTGACAAATTAGAATACAAAACACTTGCTTCACCTATACCAAATTCTGTCACTGGGGGATTTGCAATTGACGAAGATAATCTGTGGTATACAAACTGGAAACCAGCAGAAGGCGGGGTTCTAGTGAAATTTAACATACAGACTGATTCTATCGATGGAGTTTTTACTCTTCCATTTGGTGTAACTACTCCAAATGGACTATCTATAGGTCCTGATGGAAAAATATGGGGAACTGATACTGCATCTAGTCTTTTTTTTAGTTTCGATCTAACTACACAACAATTTACAAAATACACGACTCCACCACCAGGTGTTTCAGCATATGGTAATCAGACTGGCGTGGTTAAGAACCCAGTATCACGACCATATTGGAATGCTTTTGACGAAAATGGAAGACTATGGTTTAATGAACATACCTCAAACAGCATTGCAGTCTTTGATCCATCTGATGAATCTATCATAGAATATCTTATTCCATCAAAAAATCCTAACTGGGCGGATTGTGTTGAAGATGATTGTGGCATTGCTCAAGCACTTGACCTTACAATTTCTGGTGATAAAGTTTGGTTTACTGAATGGGTTGAAAATAATATCGGTGTAATAGATACAACACTACCACTTCCTTTTGAAATTCGGATAGATCCAAAAGAACTTCATCTTAGCAAAGGCGAGATGGCAACTGTCACTCTTACTTTGATTCCAAAACTGATGGTTTCTGGTAAATCCAATCTAAGCGTATCAACTACAGCACTGTTTGATGATA
>JAEHKU010000014.1 GCA_016838825.1 Nitrosopumilales archaeon
TACCATTCTTTCTTGTCCTTGGAATGCGCAATCAAGTCTATTTGCTGCATTAAACATTCCAATACAATTAGGACCAACTACACGGATTTTGTGTTTTAGGGATAATTCTTTTACTTCAGCTTCCATTGCAGCCCTGTTACCACCAAGCTCTTTACCGCCACCAGAAACTATTACAACATTATGAATTCCTTTCTTAGCACATATTTTCATAATAGGTCCACATGCTGCAAGATCAATACAGACAACAACCAGATCAACCTTTGCGGGTATTGCATCTAATGATGGATAACATTTGATTCCAAGAATTGACTTTTGTTTAGGATTAATTGGATACACTTTACCTTTGTAATCTTGTTTTCCAAGTGCATCTAATACAGAATTACCAATCTTTCCAGGAGTTGCAGATGCTCCTACAAGTGCTACTGACTTTGGAGTGAAAAACTGTTCCATGTGTTTTGCATTTGGTTTGGCTTTGGAAATTGCATTTTTCTTAAATTCTTTTCTTAATAGGATCTTTGCATCCACAACAAAGTATGATTTTGGATATACTACAACTGGATTGAAATCAATACTATCAAAATGACCTGCATTATCTACTCCTAATTTTCCGATGTTAACAAGAGCTTTTGCTATCATGTTAATGTCAATTGGTTTACTTCCGCGGAATCCTTTGAGTAATTTAGAACCTTTTAGTTCATTTAACATAGATTTTGCATCAGACAATGATATAGGCAGCATTCTGAAAGCAACGTCTCTAAACACTTCAGTTAAAACACCACCCATTCCAGCCATAATAACTGGACCAAATTGAGGATCATTTTGCAAACCAACAATTAGTTCAACACCTTTTGGAACCATTTTTTCAAGTAAAATTCCTTTGACATGAACACCCTTTTTCTTTGAAAGACGTCCATACATGTCATTGAAAGTTTTTTTCACATCGTTAACATTATCAATACCAACTTTGACTCCACCAACATCTGTCTTGTGAAGAATTTGTGGTGAAACTACCTTCATGACAAGAGGAAAACCAATTTTTCTTGCGGCTTTCACTGCTTTATCAGCAGAGTTAACTAAGGCAAATGGCGGAACTTTAACTCCATAGTTTTTTAAAATTGATTTTGAAAGTTCTTCGGTAATTACTTTATGGTCAGTTTGTATGGTTTCGTCGAAAATTTGGGTAACAAACGTCATTGGCAGATCGAACAAACCCAAAATCAGTATATTAAACTTTGGTCAAATATTGAATTCTCTTTTGAAAACTACTTAATATTTCCAGTTACAATTGAAATTATGCAGCTCACTGAGTTAGAAATTGAAGATATGAAGAATTTCATTAATTCACTCAACTTAAAAAACGACAGCATTGTTGTAGTAGAAGGAAAAAGAGATTCAACTGCATTAAGGAACCTTGGTTTTTGTGGCAAGTTGTGTGAATTCCATCGCTTCAAAGGGCTTGCAAGGTTTGTAGACTCTGTTGCGTCTTACAAAAATATTATAGTTCTACTAGATGGCGATAGAAAAGGAAAGTATCTTACCAGCAAAATTATTACTCAACTTGAGCGTCGCACCAAGGTTGACCTTTCTTTTAAGAGAAAACTTGCAAGGATTACAAGGGGAAAAATACGATACATTGAGGATCTAGCAATGTATACTCAATTCTTTCAGTAAAATCATCAATCCTTGATTATGTAAAAAGCACTTATATTCATGATTTAGGGAGTTAGTTTGATTGAAAATTAAGAGGGTTAATGATTGCCAAATACAGGAATTGTCAAATATCATGTTAAGCTCACCTTTGAAATCGATGGATTAGTTGAACGTGCAGACATAATTGGAGCAATCTTTGGCCAAACAGAAGGCCTGTTAGGACCAGAGATGAATTTGAATGAGCTCCAAAAAGTCTCAAAGGTAGGTAGGATAGAAGTTAACGTTAGTACTACAACTAATACCTCTAAGGGCGATGCTCTTCTTCCGATGAGCACGGATATTTCTACATGTGCACTAATTGCTGCAGCGATAGAGAGCATCGACAAAGTCGGTCCATTTGATTGCTCATTCAAACTAGATGCAATTGATGATGTTAGAGCATCAAAGAAGAAGGATATCGAAGACAGAGCAAAGGAGATCATGAAGACGTGGTCAACTAAAACAGTTAGTGAAGGTGACGAAATGCTAAAGGCAGTATCACAAGTAGGAACAGCAGGAAGGTCTGAAACATATGGAAAGGAAAGGCTCGCATGTGGACCTGAAATATTAACTTCCCACTGGATAATTTTGGTTGAAGGAAGAGCAGATGTAATTAATTTAATGAGAGCTAATTACAATAATGCTGTTGCCATAGAAGGTGCAAAAATTGATGAATCCATAAAGGAACTTTGTGAAAAAAAGTCCCAAGTAGTTGCATTCTTAGACGGTGATCGAGCAGGCGGATTTATTTTAAAAGAACTACAAGCTCTAGTTAACATTGATGTTGTGCATCGTGCTCCAGAAGGAGTTGAAGTAGAAGAGCTAACTCCACAACAAATTGCTGATATTCTAAAGGATACTGCTGAACAAATGTCTAAAGCTGGAACAAAACCTACTCTTCAAGATCCAATTGACCAGCCACTTGCAGACATGGCAAAAAAGCTCTATTCAGATTTAAATGAATCATTAGAAGCTTTGGCACTTGATAACGATCTCAAAGAAGTGTTCAAAGTGCCAGTAAGCGAAGTAGTAGGAAAAATTGCAACAGACTCGGGCATCAAGTATCTCGTATTAGATGGAATAATAACCCAAAGACTGGTTGATGCTGCAAAACAAGCAGGAATAGAGTATATCGTCGGACATCGTACTTCAAATCTCAAAAATAAGCAAGGACTAACACTCAAAACATTTACAGAGTTGGGAGTGGCATAGATAAAACCATATGCCTGACCTTAAGGTACAACATATCTTAACTTTAGCAAACCTATTATCAAAAGGTGCAAGACACAACTTCGTTAGTATAACAACGTCATCGCTAGGAAAGAGTATAAAGAAATCTCAACAGGCCGCATCAAAACATCTGTTAGAACTTGAGAATGAAGGATTCATCGAAAGAAAAATTGTTGGAAGGAAAGTCGCAGTAAAAATCACTCCTAAAGGATATACGGAAATAGTGAAACTATGTTCTATACTAAAGATTAGTTTAGAGTCTGTCTCGTCAGCTATACGACTCAAAGGGACACTGATCTCGGGCATGGGAGAAGGTGCTTATTACATGTCAAGAAAAGGATACACAAAACAATTCAAATCAAAGATTGGATACGTTCCTTATCCAGGAACTTTGAACGTTAAATTGACAAAGGAATTCACTGAGGCGAAGCGTCAACTTGAAGGTATCAATGGCATACTAATCAACGGATTTTCTGATGGAAAAAGAACTTATGGATGGGTAAAATGCCTTCACGCTAAAATTAACAATTTCATTGATGGTGAATTGATAGTGCTTGAAAGAACACATCACGATGAATCTGTAATCGAATTAATCTCAGAGTCATTCATAAGAAAAAAGGCTAAACTTTCTGATGGTTCTAAAGTTTCAATCACAATTCCATTAAATTCAGATTAGATTATTTGTACCAAACTAATTATATCATTTACACATATCTTAATCATGGTTATTATTTACATCGCCATTGCTGTAGGAATTTTAGTTGCAATAATTCTGTTTTTCAAAATATTCAAGTCTTCACCCGGAGAATACATGTCCTTAACGTGTAAGAAATGTGGATTAAAAACAAACGGACTAAAATGTCCTATTTGTGAGAGAGACAAGAGTTTCGGAAGATAGTTCTAAATTCCGTGAATGGATTCACCATAGGCTTCTTCTATTTTAGAACTCTTAATATCAGGAATGGGAGACTGAAGCCTCGCTATTTGTACTTCCAAGTTTAGTTTCTTACATCCATCCGTGATGAATTTTTCTTGATGAACTTGGTCGTAACCAAGTGCGATAATTTCTGGCTTGACAGCATCTACCGTCTTGAAAATATCTCCTTCTTGTCCAATAACACAACAGTCTACAATAGAAAGAGCCCCTACTAATTCACTTCTTAGTCGCATGTCATGTAACGGCTTTCTTTTTTTCATTTTTTCTGCTGTCTTGTCAGTAGCTACTACAACCACAAGAACATCCCCTAGTTCTTTAGCTGCTTTTAATGTATGAATGTGACCTGGATGTATGATGTCAAATACCCCCCCTGCAAGAACTACCCTCAGTGAGGAACGACCTATTTGAGTTAAGGTTTTCTCATTAGATTCTACGAGACCATTTTTTACAAGAGAGTCAATTCTAGACTTTATGTGATCAGAATTTGCAGGAAATGTCTTTCTAATTATAGAAATTATATTTTCATTAGTAAGAGATGAAACATAAATTGCAGTTAAAATCTTCTTATCAATTCGGTCCAATGGTTCTCACTATTCTAAAACTATTCATCTTTTTTGGTTTTATGTATAAACGCTGTCATTAGTGCTTATACCTTTTGACATACGTAACGCGTCTACTAACCCATCAGCATATCCGATTGCAAGTATTGCAAGTTCATCTTTTCCCTCTGATTGAAATTTTTCTGCATCTTCAACGTAGTGTTTAGCATTTTCTAGGACTAGACTAATGTTCTTGTCCTCTTTGAATTGTGGTGCTATTTCCTTTAGGACCTTCCTAATCATGGGAGTGTATTTTCTAATCATCTGTTCAGAAATTTTACTAGTTTTAGATGAATTATCAAATGGTTCATCCAAACAATTTACACAAGTCTTTAGAGCATCAACTTCAGTGAAATGCATTTTTCCAGGAATAATTATGGTATGGGGGGATTTCCCAAAGTCTATTTTTTGAAGAGATGATATTTTTCCTGCGGTTATTTGTTGAGTTTTAGAGCCTACCCTAGATGCCACAATTGCATAACTTGATTTATCAATGACTTTTCTTAACTCTCCTTTTTCCGTTGAAATTAAATTTGCAAAAGCATCTTTAGGATCTAAGAAAAAATTCTTGTTTTGATCATATTCTAAAGGTAGTAAAGTGTGGTTTCCTGATATCAAGTTGTGGTAAATTGCATAGTATGCACTAGTTGTTGGTTTAATCTCCTTAGTGATTGTAACTGGTCTTCCAACTTTGTAATAGTGTAGACCACATTCTCCTATCAGTGAAGTCAAACCAGATGCCGCATGAATTGTTTGTATCTTAATTCCTTCTAAAGACGCTCTTGTACGTAATTCGATGTGAGTCGTTGCAATGTAAGGATCTCCATATGATAGCAACACAGCTTTTTTCTTTTTTGCATTCTGAAGAATTTCTTTTCCATCTTCTACTAACCATCTTGGCGCTAACTTGAGTTGTCCTTTTACAAGTTTTTTTATCTTGGCTACATGCGATTTTGCAATTGGGTTAGTAAAAATCTCTAAATACACAATATCTGCTTGATTTAGAATTTTTACAGTGTTAATTCCTAGTCCATCCGGACCTGAAATTCCTAAGCCTGCAAACCAAAGCATTTACTTTGACCTGTTATGAAGACGATTCAAGTGATACAACATACGTTTGAAAACTTCAATGCTTCTCAAGTATTCGTCTATTGAAACCTTCTCATCTATTGTGTGTGATGCATGAGGATCACCCGGCCCATATGTGACCACAGGAATCTTCAAGCCATATCCAATAACGTTCATGTCACCAGTACCAGTCTTTCTAATCAACATTGGTCTTTTACGTTCAATATCGATTACTCCAAGCGTCAGGGCTCTAATTAGAGGTGAATTATGAGGTGCCTCAAAGGGCTCAGTTTCATCCAATATTGAGTAAAATGCTTCCACACCATGTTTTGCTGCAACTTCTTGCACTGTGTTTGAAATCATTTTTTCCACTGTTTTACAGTTCATATCTACTGGAATTCGGATATCAAGTATAGCATCACACTCTATTGGTGTGACATTATGGCTGGTACCCCCTTTCATTTCAGTGATAGTAGCAGTTAACATCATCCCTTTTTTCTTTGCTGATTGATTAGCTTCTAATGTTTTTTTTAGTTCTTTAGTAAAGATGTGAGATTCTTCAATTGCATTCTTGGCAAGCCAAGGCGCACTTGCATGTGCACTCTTTCCTACATTGACTTTTAGATTTATCGCAATTCTTCCCTTGTAGGCTATGGTGATATTTCCAATTCCACTTGGTTCTCCGAAAACAGCATAGTCCAGATTCAACTTTTGTTTAACTAGATTCTTGACACCAGTTGCGTTTCCTTCTTCATCTACCGCCGCCGCAAACATAACTGTACCATTGTGATTTTGTATAGATGCAGCAGCTAAAAGCATTGCAATAAGAGGAGCCTTTGCATCAGATGCACCTCGACCATAAAGATAGTCACCATCTTTTTTTACTTTTATTTTGCCCGGTACCGTATCCATATGACCACAAAGAAGGACTTTAGGCGTTCCAGAACCTTTCTTTGCAATCACATTACCTACTTCATCTATACGGATGTCTTCAAATCCAAGATCATCACACTTGTCAACAAGAAAATCCGCTAGTAGCTTCTCAGAATGAGATGGTGTGTATAACCTAAGTGCTTTCTCAAGCATCTTAACTGAGAACCTTGGAGTTATAGTAAACGAAGTATCCAATTTTTACTTCTTTGATTGTAACGCGTAGTCTATCATCTGTGTAGGAATATCAACACCGGTTACTCGCACAGTATTTTTGTATTCTGTAGTATTATTGACTTCATGAACCACTAATCCCCTTTCATTGCTTTCCATTAGATCTACTCCTACTATCTCCCCGTTCACAGCGTTTTTGGCCTTAATACATATATCCTCAAGCTCGTTTGTGACCTTACATTCTTCTGCTCTTCCTCCAAGTGCCATGTTTGTTTTCCACATGCCATCACCTGAGTATCTATAGATGGCGGCAACCACTTTATTTCCCACCATAATTGCTCGAATATCTCGAGGAGGTCTTTTTACGAATTCCTCTAGATAATAGATTTGATAGATAGGATACATTCTTTCTCTCATTTCCATTATACCTTCAGCAGCATCACGATCATTCAACAACGAAATCATTCTTCCCCAGCTACCAACAGTCGGCTTGATCACTTGGGGGTAACCAATCTTTTCTAGTGCCTCAAGAGCTGCTTCCTGTGAAAATGCTACTGTATTGAATGGTGTAGGAACGCCTTCCTTTTGCAGTAACATATGAGTAAAAAGTTTGTTGCCTGCTAAAATTCCAGTATTCAAACAGTTTATCACTTTTACTCCTAGTCCCTCAAGAGCTGCAGTAGAATGCAAGTTCCTGTAATAACTAACACATCGCTGAATTACAGTTCCAAAGTTGAGCTTAGTTTTTTTATCTAACTCCAAAAATAATTTCTTACAATCCACCATCTGAATGTTAATGTTCTTTTTTTTCCCAGCCTCGAGAAGAGCTTTTTCTTCCCACCTTATGTTGTCATAAAGAATTGATAAATCAGAACTCACTGCCCCCAGTCCTCACCGACAGTCTTTGTGGCTTTCAATTCAAAACCATCTTGTCCTTTAACAAGCTCAAAACCTGACCCACAATCAGGACAGGTTACTATTTCACCTTCTACAGCATCCGCTGGAACTGGAATATTTGCATCGCATTCAATACACTTTGTCATTTTACTCACTCCCTGTCTTTGAAGAGTCATTAATTATCTTTCTTTCAAATCTATCTTCAAGAGGAATATCCAGCAAGTCCCCCATCCGTAAGCTCTTAAGACCAGCTGCTACTGCTTTTGCATTTTGACTGTCTACTTTCAGACCTAAAAGCGACATAAGATACGATGCACCTGTCTTTCCTACCAGCTCACCAAAGACAATCCTCCTTCTATTTCCAACCGATTTTGGGCTTATTGGTTCGTAAGCAGCAGGATTTCTCAGGATTGCAGCAAGATGAGTTCCAGCCTTATGTTTGTAGGCTGATGAGCCAACAATTGGTTTGGAATCATATGGTTTGATTGAAGTATATTGTTCAATTAATCTTGAAAGATCCATTAGCATGTCTAACCTGAAATTATTCGGAGATTTGTATAGGTAGGTAAGTGCAACAGCAGTTTCTGCCAACGGTGGTATTCCTGTTCTCTCACCAACACCATCGATAGTAGTATGAATTTGCTCTGCGCCAGCATCACAACCTGCAAAGGCATTTGCTAACGCAAATCCAATGTCATTATGGCAGTGAACATCAAGTGGTATCTTTACTTCATCTTTTACAGTTTTAACTAAGTTATACATTCCATGAGGTCGCATTATTCCTACTGTATCTGTAATGCTAATTCTATCGACGCCAGCTTCTTCAATTGCTTTGCACATCTTTACTAAAAACTGGGGTTCCGTTCTGCTTGCATCTTCCATAGTAAATCGCATCTTTAGTCCATGCGACTTTGTGTATTCTACAGTTTCAACAGCTCTTTCTAGCGCATCTTCTCTTGTGATGCGTAGTTTATCTTTCAAGTGAATATCTGATATTCCAAGATAAGTTGCAGTCCAATTTGCATCACAGTCTATGGCAACATCTACATCTGCTCTTAGTGCTCTTACATGTGCAACAATGTCAGCCTTGAGTCCTTGTTTAAGTATTGTTTTTGTAGCTTCCTTGTGATCATTTGAAATTATTGGAGAAATTTCAATCTGATCGACGCCAAAATAATCAAGCATCCATGCAATTTGTATTCTTTGTTTGTTTGTGAAAGTGATACCAGGGTGTTGTTCTCCTTCTCTTAAAGTACTGTCAAGTATGTGAATTCTTTTTGGTTTCTCTTCAGTAGAGTTATACTTGTATGCATAGTGATTCGGATCATTCATAGCAGATTTAGGTGCCATTTGAGAAAGATATAAAGATATTCGTACAGAATTCGTCGGAATATTACATTATCGTAACGATTTTAGGCCACGTTGAAAAAAAGTATGCGAATTTCGTTCAAGTGACAGTTCTTAGTATAATTACTGTATTTGTGTCAGACACGCCAGGAATTTTACGCAGCGCATCTATACATTCGTTGATGTGATGAATCGAAGGACCAACAATTATTGCAGTAATGTCGTACTGTCCAGTTATTTCATAAACTGTTTTTACACCAGTTAGCTTGGAAAGCTTTGAAGAAACTTTTGAAGTGTCTATCGATGAATCAACTGAGACTAACACAATTGCACTTGTAGAATTTGAATCACCCATTTCTATAGTGAATTTTTTTATCACTCCACTATCAGAAAGATTCTTTACTCTTCTTCTAACAGCAGATTCTGAAAGTTTTAATTTTTTACCAATATCAACAAAAGATTCTCTAGAATCATTTTGCAGCAATTCAATTATTTTATCATCAGTTTTATCCTTGTACATTTCTACGTTTTTCTTCCTGAGTCATTAACACATCGAGAGATTCTAATGTCTTGGATATATCTTCTTCTGATATTACAAGAGGAGGGAGGAAACGAAGTATATTTCGTCCTGAATATAGTAGCAACAGGCCACTTGAGATTCCATCAAATAGTATTTGTTTGACATCGAATTTCATCTCTACACCGATCATCAATCCTTTTCCACGCACTTGTCTGATTATACTGTGTTTTTCCTTTAGTTTGTCAAGTCCATCACGGAGTATTTTTCCCATCTTTGCAGCATTTTCAATTAAACCATCTTGTGTGAGAGCTTGTAGAGTAGCAATTCCTGCCGAACATGAAAGTGGATTACCTCCAAAAGTTGAGGAATGTTCTCCTTTACTAACACACGCCAGTATCTCTGGCTTGACAAGAGTTGCTCCCATGGGAAGTCCACCAGCTATTCCTTTCGCTAAACACATTATGTCAGGAACAGTATCCCAATGCTGGCAGGCCCACATCTCTCCAGTTCTGCCTAGACCTGTTTGGATTTCGTCAAAAATCAATAATATTCCTTTTTCATCACAGAGTTTCCTAACATCCTGTAGAAAACCATCCGGAGGAACATGGATTCCACTTTCGCCCTGAATTGGTTCAATTATAATAAATCCTGTGTCAGAGTCAACACTTGATCGTAACGCATCAATATCTCCAAACGTCGAAAAAGATGCTTTTTCCATTAAAGGCGCAAATGATTTTCGATACTTCTGACTAAATGTAATTGATAATGCACCTAAGGACTTTCCATGGTATGAACCAGTCATTGCAATCATTCCTTTTTTGCCAGTGAACTTTCGTGCAAACTTTATTGCAGCTTCTATAGCTTCTGTACCACTGTTGTTTAGGTGAACTTGCGTTAGTCCTTTTGGAGCCACGTTAATGAGATTTTGTAGAAACTCTTCACGTGTTTTGTTGTAATGCGAGCTATGAACAGTGATTATTTTTTTTAATTGTGCTTCTACTGCATTTACTACACGATTATTGCAGTGCCCAACTAGTGCAACACCATAACCGCCCATACAATCAATGTATTCCTTACCGTTAACGTCCCAAACATGAGAGCCCAGACCGCGTTCAATAGTAACAGGAAACCTCTGATACAGGTTTCCCATAAAGTCGTCTTCAGTCATTTTGTGATCACAGTGCAGTTATCATGTGAGAGTGCTGATGATATGGGATTTTCTTTTTGGCCATTTGCAATTAGTGCCTCATTTACACCCATTTCGAGGGATTCAGTTGCCGCAAGGACTTTCTTTTCCATACCGTGACCTATCTTTGGAAGCATTTCTTTTGCTTCTGATAAAGAGAGATTCTTGACTAGTTTGTTATCCATTAGCAGGCCATCTACATTTGTTAAGAACAATATCCTATCCGCCTTTACTTTTCCTGCAACATATGCAGCAGCTCTGTCGCCGTCTACATTGAGAAAGTCATATTCTTCACTTATAGCGACAGGAGAAATAACAGGAGTGTAACCTTGATCTAATATTGATTTTATTAGTGAAGCATTGACTTCACGAATTTTACCTGTGTATCCTCCATCAATTGCCATTTTGCGACCCTTTTCGTTAACAACAATTAGTTTCTTCTTCCTGTCTGCTTGTAATATTTGACCATCAATACCTGAGAGTCCAACTGCATTGATTCCATTTTTTTGTAGCATACGTACAATCGTCTTGTTAATCTTGCCTGACATGACCATCGTGAAAATTTCAACAGTCTCTTGATCAGTGAATCTACTTTTGATTCCACTGGGGGATACAATGAACTTTTGTTTTTTCCCAAGCGCTTCGGAAATTTGGGTTACTTGTTTTGCACCACCGTGTACTAAGATCACTCCTTGCTGTGAAACTTTCTTTATGTCAGCTATTGTAGTAGGGTGGAGATTGTCTACGATACTACCACCTATTTTTATTGTAATCATTTCTTATACCGGAGTTAGAGGAGTATATCTTAAACCATCCATTTCGTCAAAACCTAACATAATGTTCATGTTTTGGATGGCAGAGCCTGCAGCGCCCTTCATGAGATTGTCTGATGCTGACAAAGCAACCAGCCTTTTGTTGTCTTCGTCTAATTCAAAGCCGATGTCGCAAAAGTTAGAACCTACTACAAACTTGGGATCCGGATACTTGTAGAATCCCTTCTTATCTCGAATTAACCTAATGAACCGCTCGTTTTGATATTGCTGACGATAAATTTTCCACATATCTAATTCGCTCACTTCATTTATGAGAAACGTATGGTTCGTACACAATATACCTCTAACAATGTCAACTGCATGAGGACTCATAGAGATCTTGACTTTTTCTCCTGCTACTTCGCTTAATTCTTGAATTATCTCTCCTGTATGCCTATGTTTTGTAGGTTTGTACGGTCTAATTACACCTGACCTCATTGCATGATGTGTCCCTGATATAGTAGTTGAGCCAGCTCCAGATGAGCCAATCTTGGAATCAACTATTATGTGCTCTTTATCAATCAGATTATTTTTAATTAAAGGATACAGCGCAAGAATAGATGTCACTGCCATGCAACCAGGACATGATACTAGTTGTGCACCTTTGATTTGT
This sequence comes from Nitrosopumilales archaeon, assembly GCA_016838825.1. Classification (GTDB taxonomy): domain Archaea; phylum Thermoproteota; class Nitrososphaeria; order Nitrososphaerales; family Nitrosopumilaceae; genus JAEHKU01. The sequence continues at coordinate 12,003 of JAEHKU010000014.1, forward strand.
TCTCTGTGAATTTCTGGTATTCCGAAAACTGATTTTGATAATAACTCAGGATGTGGATGCTCCCACCCGTACCATTTAACATATTCTGATTCGTTATGAAGTCTATAGTCTGCACTGAGATCAATTATTTTCATTCCACGATCATACAAGGACTTGACAATTTCAGTTGCTGTTCCGTGTGGTACCGCAGTAAATACTATGTCACATTTGTCTGACATTTTGTCATAGTCAAGTTCTGAGAAAGTCATTTCAGTAAATCCTTTCAAACTTGGTTGTACTCTTGAAAGATACTCACCGACGTGTTGTCTTGATGTGACCATACTAATTTCGACATTAGGATGACCTATGAGAAGTCGAAGAACTTCTCCTCCTACATATCCTGATGCACCTACAATACCTACTTTCATAGTCATTCCTGTATCCTAAAGGCGGTATAATTTATTTCCTAAGGGAATTGACAGTAAATTCAATTATTTCCTTTGGTATGTTTTTCTTTGCTACTTTTGAAAGTGCCTTGAACTCAACTGTATTGTTTATCTCATGCACTACAAGCCCACGTTTCTCGTCTTCCATAAGATCAATGCCTAGTATTCCCCCACCTACAGCATCTGATGCCTTAATGCATAGATCTTCCATCTCCTTTGTAATTTCACAAAGTTTTGGGTCTGCACCAGTGGCTATATTGGTCTTAAAGCCACCGCTAGAGGTTCTATACATGGATGCAACTGCTTGGCCTCCTACCATAATCGTTCGTATGTCTCGAGGCGGTCTTTTGATAAGCTCTTGAAGATAGTAGATTCGATCATGTGTACCATCAGTTAATTCCCGCATCTCAATTATCGAGTCTGCAGTATCTTTGTCTTTAATGGGTATAACGCCTCTACCCCAGCTTCCTACTACTGGTTTTAGTACCAAGGGATATCCTACTTTTTCCAAAGTCTCTAGTGCTACATCAGAAGAGAATGAAAAGTACGTCTTTGGTGTAGGAATTCCATGTTTTTTTAACAATAGTGAAATTATCAGTTTGTTACCACACTTACTTGCAACTTGGAATGTATTGATTACAGGAACGTCAAGAAATTCTAGACATGCTGTGAAATGAAGTCCTCGGAAATAACTGATGCATCTTTGTAGTATGACATCCCCAAAGTCAAAGTCGTTTTTCTTACTGTCAGTATTTATCTTAGTTGTCTTTGCATCTAGTAAAAAAGTATCATGTCCAAGCTCAAGACCTTCCTTCTTGAGCATTTTTTCTTCAGTTCTTAGTCTATCAAATACAATGCAAATCTTTGCCATCTACTCTCCCCAATCTTCGCCAACCTTTTCAGCTAGTTTTAATTCTATGTTGGAACCATCTTTTTTGGAAATCTCATAGTCCGATCCACAATCTGGACACGAGATTATTTCACCAACAGCGGCATCATCGGGGATATTTAATTTTCCATCGCATTCAGGACAATTCATCGATTTATGTTCACCGCTTTTTGAGTAATTTATTAGCTTCTGTTGATTGCATTCCCCATAATTCAACGAAACCTTTTGCAAGTTTTTGATCAAAAGTTGATCCAGTTCCGTAGGTTGCTATGTCATGGCTATACAAAGAGAACCTAGAACTCCTTCCAACAACTCGTACGCTTCCCTTGTACATCTTTAGTTTGACAGCGCCAGTTACTCGTTTTTGGGTCTGATCTATGAACATATCAAGGTCAGATTTTAGAGGATCTTCCCAAAGCCCAGAGTAAACCAGCCAGGCCCATTCCTCATCTACCATGGATTTGAACTTGGTTTCGTGCTTTGTAAGGACCATTTTCTCAAGATCAGAATGTGCTTCAATTAGACAAGCCGCAGCGGGCGTTTCATAGATTTCTCTAGACTTGATACCAACTACGCGATCTTCTATATGATCCACAATTCCAATTCCACATGACCCAGCTTTCTTGTTTATGTACTTTATCAATTCTATTGGTTTCATCTTCTTACCATCTACTGCAGTCGGAATACCTTTCACGAATGTAATTTCCAAATACTGTGGTTTGTCAGGCAAGTTCTTTGTCTTTACCCACAGGAACACATCATCAGGAGGCTCCTTGTAAGGATCTTCTAGCACTCCACCTTCAATTGATCTACCCCACAGATTCTGGTCTATGCTATACTTTTTTGCAGTCGCGTCTATCTTGATGCCATGTTTCTTTGCAAATTTCAATTCAGTTTTTCTGTCAAGATTCATGTCACGGACAGGAGCGATGATTGGAAGATTGGATAAAGCTCGCATAGTAATGTCAAACCTTACTTGATCATTTCCTTTTCCAGAAGAACCATGTGCTAGTGCAGCGGCTTTTTCCTTTTTTGCTACTTGTACTATTTTTTGTGCGATTAATGGTCGTGCAAGCGCCGTTGCAAGACAATACTTTTTTTGGTATAAGGCATTTGCCTTGAGTGAAGGGAAAATGAAATTATTTACAAACTCAGCACGTGCGTCTATAATGTAATGTTTTTTCACACCAAGTTTCTTTGCTTTTGTTTCAATTTGTTTTTGATTTTCTCCTTGGCCAACATCTACAGTGACAGTGATGACATCCATGTTGTGTTTTTCTTGTAGATACCTTACAGTGACTGATGTGTCCAAACCACCAGAGAATGCTAGTATAGCACTGCGTTTCATCGAACTCTTGACTGACTTGATTTCGCATTTATCTTTTGTGATACTATTTTTTTGATATCAGATGAAATCAATCCGAAAATTGTTTCTTAAAAAATCAAAGCAAAAATTGGTAGCTTGAGCTAAAATCCGATCACTATTTAACCACAATCTTATAACGCTGTTTTATGAAATTTTGGCGCCTAGGTGCGATAATAACAACATTAGTTATAGCAATAGCTTTAGGGATTTTTGCTATTAATTCTAATCAAATATCTAGTTCAGAAGACACAGTTAGGGTTGCTTTCTTTCCAAACATAGGTCATTCAACTGCAATAGTTGGATTAGAAAAAGAAATTTTTACAAAAAAACTAGGTGATGAAATCAAAATAGAAGCTAAAATTTTTGATTCTGGACCACAAGTAATTGAATCCTTGTTTGCAAATTCAATTGACATTGCATATGTTGGACCAGGTCCTACTATCAACGGCTTTTTAAAATCACATGGACAGGACTTGAAAATAATTGCAGGAGCAGCTAGTGGAGGAGCAAGTTTCGTTGCTCATCCTGATTCTGGATTAGATGATGCGAATGACTTGAGTGGAAAGAAAATAGCTGCACCTCAAATTAGTAATACACAAGACATTTCACTTCGTCATTATCTTGATCAAAATAACTTGACAGTAGCAGAGAAAGGTGGGACAGTTTACGTAGTTAATATTGCAAATCCCGACATCTATACACTTTTTGCAAAAGGTGATATTGATGCAGCTTGGGTTCCTGAGCCATGGGCCACAATGTTAGTACAAGAGCTCAATGGCAAGAGAGTATTTTTTGAAGAAGAACTATGGCCAGATGAAAAATTTGCTTCAGTACTTTTAGTTGCTCGTTCGGACTTTTTGTTACAAAATCCTGTTCTTGTAGACAGATGGTTAGAAGCTCATGTAGAAACAACTGAATGGATAAATGCAAACCCCGATGAAACAGAGATTGTTTTTAATGATTATCTAAAGAAACTTACTGGAAAGACCTTACCGCCTGAGATAATTCATGAATCATTTTCAAATTTACACATAACATATGATCCAATAGAATCGTCAGTCCTGACTTTTGCTCAGCGAGCAGATTCTCTAGGCTATTTGGGCAGGCAAGGCTATGATTTAGAGGGAATTTTTGAGCTACAACAACTTAACTCAATTCAGGAAATGACACAAAATGGCTAAACTCGAAGCAAAGAACATTGTAAAACGCTTTGAGCATAATGGAGAGATGCTTCCTACACTAGATGGCATCAATCTATCGATAAACGATGGAGAGTTTGTCTGTATTGTCGGACCTTCAGGATGTGGCAAGACTACACTTCTAAATATTATTGCAGGACTAACAAAACCAGATTCTGGTCAAGTGTTACTTAATGGTAGACAGATTACTACCACTGGTCCTGACAGGACATTAGTATTTCAAGAAGGTGCACTCTTTCCATGGCTGAAAGTTTCTGATAACGTAGAATTTGGTTTGAAGGTGGCTGGCATTCCAAAGAACGAACGCTCTGAAATATCGAGTAGATATCTCGATATGATGCAGCTCACAAAATTTGCCGATTCGTACACATATCAACTATCTACTGGAATGAAACAACGAGTAGCTATTGCAAGAGCTCTAGTAATGGATCCTGAAATTCTTTTGATGGATGAACCCTTTGCTGCATTAGATGCACAGACAAGGGATTTGTTACTAGTGGAACTACAATTGATTTGGGAAAGGACAAAAAAGACAATATTGTTTGTAACTCACAACATTATAGAATCATCAGTACTAGGCAGCCGTGTCATAGTGCTAAAGAATAGACCATCAAAAGTGAAAAAAGAAATAATAATTGATCATAGACGACCACGATTAGCTGAAGATGAATCTTTGAAAAAATATCAACAGCAAATTCTAGCGGAATTAAGAACCGAAGTACAGCCAGGAGGAAAGCACACAGATTGAAATCTAATATTGTTACAAAAAGGATAGTATTTTACCTAGCTTTAATCTTGTCCTGGCAAGCATTAGATTTTGCAAATATCTGGCCAGACCAAATCTTTCCCTCGCCTTTAGAGGTTGCTGAAGATCTAGCATTTGGTGCGGCAAATGGTAGTCTATTTTATGGAATTGGAACAAGCATGTTGAGACTAATCATAGGTCTTACAATTGCAATTGCTGGAGGATTAGCACTTGGAATTTTTATGGCAAGATTCAGTGTAGTAAACCAAACCATTGGTTCATTGGTTCTAGGTCTACAGTCGATACCATCAATCGCATGGGTTCCTATAGCAATTTTGTGGTTTGGTTTGACTGATGCAGGAATAATCTTTGTTACAGCGATTGGAGCTATTTTTGCAGTAACGATAAACAGCTATACATCTGTGAAAAACATAGATCCTACCATAATTGCTGCAGCACAAAATATGGGAGCAAAAGGACCACAACTCATTTCAAGTGTTTTGATTCCAGCAGCATTTCCTTACATGATTGCAGGATTCAGACAAGGATGGGCATTCGCATGGCGTGGTCTCATAGGTGCAGAACTATTGTTTTCATTTCTTGGTTTAGGATTTTTGCTAAACGTGGGTCGTCAGCTAAATGATGTATCACAAGTAATTGCTATTATGCTTGTCATCATGGGAATAGGAATGCTCGTCGACGGATTTGTGTTTAAGAAAATCGAAAGAAAGGTTATGTCAAGATGGGGACTAGCTTAACCACATAGTTAGCTTCCATGTAACAACATCCTAACACAAGTGTGTAAGAAATTATTGTTTGTTAATTTTCAATGACACTAAGAATGCACAAAAAGTAATTACTATAGCAAAATACATCACAGAAGTATAACTTGCAAAAAACGCTATAGAACCAGCAATAACTGGTCCTATAACTTGCGAAATTGAAATAGTCGAATTAAAAATACCTGTGGATGTTGACTTGGGATTATTTTCCATAAGGTGAATATTGCCTCCAATGTAAAATAATGCCCAAGAGACTCCAACCAACGACATAAATGGCATAGCCATCCACCACTCTGAAATCTGAGACAAGCCGATAAAAACAAAGATTGTCAGACCAACTCCAATCTTAAACATAGTAACATTATTGATTCGGATTCGTGTTCCAAGTAAGTTCATCACAAGAAATGCTGTAACTGTGTTTGCAACATATACGATAGATATCTCATAAAGTTGTGCTCCCATGGTTTCCATCAATGCTAATGGCAAAATAATCCAGACAGAAGCAGCACCCGTGTGTCGTAGAAGAAGTGATGAAAACAAAAACTTGTTCTTGACAATTATCTGCTTTGTTAATCCCTTGCCAAGCTCTTTTCTTGAATAAATTTTTGGTAACTTGACTGACACCGCTAATGCTACTAGAAAGAAGGCGCTACTTACAAGAAAGATGATCTTTACGTCATTTACCATTCCTGCTACAACTATGCCTGCAAGCCAACCAAGTGCATGAAAGGAGATGATGGTCGCTACTCTTGCTTTTTCTTTACTGGATTCATAAGTATACGCTAACATCGCAGGTATCATCAATCCTGAGGTAATTCCTGCACCTAATCTAGCTAGTAACAACAAAACCGAATCATCTGCAAAGTAATGCAATCCAAAAGTTACTGCACAGCCAATTAGACCTGCTCTAATAAAGAATATCCTGTTACCTTTCTTATCAGAAATTCTTCCAAAATAAATTTCTGATAAGATCATAGCAAAGCTGAATGATGCTACAATTAACCCAATCTCAAAAATAGATTCAGAAACTCCTTTTGCTATTATCGGCATAAAAACAAATGTTATTGCAATTCCTGCATGCTGGAAAAATGTAGCACTTCGTACTAAATTATTTAAACTAAGACTACTTTGCACCATACTTAATCACTAAATTTTACTTCGGTAATTTCAAACTAGTTGCCTAGTTTTTCCCTAGCAAGTTCAGCTCCTTGTACTAGTGATTTTATTTTTTCGAAAGCAACTTTTCTTGATCTTGTTCGTAGACCACAGTCTGGGTTTACATAAATCTTAGTTGGATCACCTAGTGCCTTCGCAGCATACAATATTCTGTCTCTTACAAGTTTTGATGGTTCTATTCTGTCAACATGCACATCAGTAACACCAATTCCAATCTCTCCCTTGTAGCCATGTTCCCTAAACAAGTTTAGTACACGATATCCCCTCCTTTCTTTTTCAGTTGTACCAGCATTCCAACTGTCACGGTTAGCGAATTCTAGTGTGAATTGTTTAGCTTTAATCTCTGGCATTTGAGGTGCTAACGCCTCGTACTCATTACCTGAAAAGCAAGCATGTACTATGATTTTGGCGTTGATTCCTCTTACGGATTCGTTAACAGAGTCTCTGAATACTTCCATCTCCAATGGATGAGAAGTAGCAGCAGGTTCATCAATCTGTATAATTTTAGCGCCAAGTCGCACCAAGTCCTTTAGTAGAGGTCGGATAACCCTTTTTGCAAGGGACAGAACTAAATCTTCTTTTGATTTGTAATGCTCATCATAAGACCAGTCAGCCAATGTATATGCGCCTGTTACTGGCACTTTGATGTCTTGTTTGGCATTTTTTTTGATGAATTTGAATTCATCTTTATGAAAATTACTCTTAAATGAAACTGGTTTTGTAACTCTGGCTTTTTTATAGTATTTGTTATCCCATGATCTTACTCGGCCAGCAAATTCAAATCCCTTGATGTATCTAACAGGTTCTTCATACATCTCAACTCTTCTAACCTCTCCATCATATACAATGTCAAGTCCCAAGTCCTCAAGTGTTCTGATGTTAAGTAATGCTGCATCATTTCGTGCTTTGACTTTTTCCTGATTTGATGTTCGTGGGTTTTTTACGGTCTTTAGCAACCAAGATGGTTTTTTCAGACTTCCAATTTCTTGTGTTGGAAAAAGCTTTCTAGACATCTTTGACTCCCCTTGCAATTTCTCCTAACACTGATATCTTTTTAATTGCAAATTTCTTAGGCACATACTCCAAATCAAAACTTGTTGTTACAAATGCCTCGTCTGGTTTTATTTTTGAAATTGCATTGTTGATTTCACTAATGCATTTTCGTTTATTTTCAATCTTCGTGTTGTAAGAATTCACAATTCCAAAAGAAATTGATTTTCCTGAAAAACTATGTTTTTTTAGAGAAGAGATTGGAGTTGACATTGTATCAAAACTCAATCCTGAGACCGGTAGATCTAGAAGCTTTTCCATCTTTTTTGATACATCTCCAAAATACAAATGCAAATTTGTCTTTATTTTTAGACCACGTGTAAGTATCTTCATAGTATCTTTAAGGAGAGCAAAATCCACCTTGTCGATATTGTATGCTATTGATGGAGAAAGAAGTTGAATCATTTTAAAACCAGATTTTGAAAGCGAGTTTATCTCCTTTCTTAACATTTTAGCAAGAAAAATAGTAAAATCTTCTTTCTTTTTGTACTTGGTATTCAAGTGCTGATCAGCAAAGGTGTATGGTTCTGGAATGCTTACTGTTTTATTTTTTGGGAGCAAAGACAACGCTAAATTCGATTTAATTATATTGCCAGCACCATCCATTCCGCCTTCAAATGATAGTCTTCTGTAAAAGGTGTTCATCTCATAAATTCTGTTGAGCGCTGCAACTTTGACACTTTTTAGTTTTGAAAAAGGTCTAAAGATGTCGTCCCAATCTAATAGTGGGTCACTAACGTAGGTTAGTTTTGCTTTTTTTTGTATTGCGATGTATTCCTTTTTTTCTTTAATTAACAAGGAACGCAGATTAGAAGAGCTTTTACGTGTTGCCTCGATTAACTCTTCAGATCGAGGATATATTCCAATAGTATAAGAAGAAATCAACTTGCTAACTTTGTAAACGTCTCGTAGGCTCCATTAAAATCATTTGGAGATGTGATTAATACATCACCCGCAATTTTGTGAATCTCTTTTATGAAATCTATAGGATTATCGCTATAACTTGACCAATCAAGATTAAGATACTTGGCAGAGGGGGCATTTTCTTTTGATGGTAACAAAATACATGGAATAATCTTGAAACCTTGCGGTTTCAAATAATCAACGATCCTAGAAACTTGTTCTACTGAATGAATGACTTGGGTCACAAATCCAGTCGGTTTGGCTTCAATTTTGTTATGAATTTTATCAAAATTGGGATTGCTTGGTAATGAAAGGAACAGATCAATTTTTTCTCCTAGATTCAATTGCTTGAAATATTTTACTACTTGACTTGGAACTAGTTTCGAATCTTTTGGTCCTTCAGGAGGAGGATCTCCTTTTAGAATTAAGATCCCGTTTAGTCCAAGCAGTATAGCATCAGAGATTGATTGAACAAGTGATGTAAGATTTCTATCTCGCACTCGTAGACTTACAGTGATCTCCATCTTAGAATTATGATTTCTAATCAAAGTACCTGTAGTGATTGGAGAAATTCTTGGTATACCCAAAACTGAATCTGTGATATGAATACCATTACAAAGTTTCTCAATCTTTAGTACTCTTTCCTTTAACTTTTGGAGCGCGTTTTCTAAATCCTCATGAGATAATAGTGATTCTTCTTTTACCTTTGGAGGATTCAGCTCGTATCGAATGGTCATATTGAGTTTGCTTGGATACCCGATTATAATCTTTGAACGATTAATATCGACACTAGCTATTCTATAATGTAAAATGAAATTGCAACAACTCAAAGATGTATTTTCAGATAAAATATTGCCAGAAGCAAAACAAGATGGAACATCAAAGCTTGCGGCTGTAATGATAGTAATTTATGGTTCTGAACCTAAAATCATAATGACTGAAAGACCAAAATCAATGAATCAACACGCTGGTGAGATATCATTTCCTGGGGGAAAGTGGAAGGATGATGATAATGATCTTTTAGAAACAGCTATACGAGAAACAAAAGAAGAAATTGATTTAGATATACGCAGGGATCAAGTCATAGGTCAACTTGCTCCTGTTACTACATTAAATTCTGGTTTTAAAATAACAGGGTTCATTTCTATACTTGATGATATTCCAAAGCTTAGTTCCAATGCTGAAATAGAAACAATATTCCAAATTCCCATAACTTCATTTTTGAAAACACTAGCAGATGACACTGATCCGAATCACAGATCGATTCAAGAAATGTTCACTCTTACGCATAATAATAAAATAATTTGGGGTGCTTCGGCCAGAATGCTAAAACAGATGGTTGATGTTCTATCAACAAAAAGATTATTGTAAAGATTTTGAGATTCATTTAAAAAGAGCTTGACTGGTCTGAATTTTCGTGGCTGCAAGAAAGTCTGGCGCAAGAAAGACTAGATTGATGAAAAAAATCAAACAACAGTCTTCTGTACCTGCATGGATAATAATGAAAACAAAGAAAAAAGTTAGAACTAATCCAAAGCAAAGAGCTTGGAGACGGACTGATGTGGAGGTAGGATAATTGTCAGAAGAAGAAGCTGAACGAGTTTATACTATACCACTTGGTAAAGTGCTGCTTTCTCCACATAACCAACGTTCCAAGAGAGCAATAAACATGATAAAAGAATTCACAAGACATCACATGAAGACAGAGCAGGTAAAAATTGATCAGGATGTTAGCCATCAAATTTGGGCCAGAGGAATAAGACATCCCCCAAGGAAAATTCGTGTTAGAATGGTAAAGGACGATGATGGCCGTATCTTAGTCTCAAAATATGAGAAGGAAAAGGAAAAAGACAAAGAAAAGGAGAAAAAAGGAGTAAAACCAAAAAAATTAGAACCTAAAAAACCAACAAAGCCTGAAGAGAAAGTTCAAGAAAAGCCAAAAGCTACTCCAGAGGAAAAAGTTCTTGAGAAGACAGAAGTAAAGGCGAAAGTAAAAACTGAATCTGCAAAAAAGACTGAGAAATCAAAAGAGAAAAAATTAGAAAAGAAAGACGAAACAAAAACTAAACCAAAGACTAAGGAACAACCTCAGAAAAAAGAGAAACCTAAGGAGAACCCTGCTAAGAAAAAAGAAACAAAAACTGATAGCACAAAGAAAACATAAAGCAGTTAATTATGATATGATAATTTTATTCTAATTGAGCTAGATCCAGCTCACAACTAATACTACAATCTGGCATTTCCCAATCTAAAGTATTTTTTGTGGGAATAATTCCAAGAGGATCATACGAATCAAATCTTGTTTCACCCTCAACTGATGATAACATAAAGACTTGAGATTTTTCTCCTGCCATAACAGACATAGTAACAGGGGTACCTGTATCCTTGAAGATGCTACTTACTGTACTATTTAGTGAATTTAGTACTCCAACAGGCACGTCACTACCACCAAGAACGTATAGCATGGAACGTTTCACACTATTTGGAGGAGCATCCTCGTACAGCATTTTTATCGAATCTCTTAAGGATGTTTGTACATCTGATACATCTTTACTAGTTGACAGTATGTTTGTGTCATCAAGGACAGACGAAAATTTCAGTAGTGACACTACTTTTTCAAAGACATCATTTGTAATCTGATAGCAAGAAGTGGGTGTAAGATCAGGATTAGTATCAAGAAGTGCATCATTATCTATTATTATGGTACAAACTGAATTTGCCCTTAGTCTTTTGAGAGCGATGCCTGAAGGGAAAATCCGCTCCTTTTCAAATTTGAATGGCATTATTGCAAATGATATTACGTTTTTTTGGCGCTCCTTTGCAGCTTGGGATACTAAAGGAGCCAATGCCGTACCTGCCTTTCCTGCTAGGTTCGCTACTATAATTACAGTAGAATATTTGGAAATCTCTTCGCCAATCCTATCAATTATGTGATGAGATGCTCCTCGTATAAGATGAGATGATGGATTGAGAATGGACCCGGTATCAATTAGAATTGAATGGTCAGAACTTAGATCTTTTGAATCATGACTGATAAGCAGGCAGTCTGAATTCAATTTTTCCTTGGCTTGCAAGGCAAGTTTAGAACCAGCACCACCTAATCCCACAACTAAGATGGGATCCCTCATCTCAAATTTCAAGACTCTTATTTTTCTAATAAAGATAAAAAACCTTGTTACTTAGTTTTGATCCAAAGATCGATCTAAATTTTTTTAGCTAGCGATCTTACCACCCAAGCCGTGTGTTGACACAGTGGTGATCTCTACTGTCGCTCTTTGTCCTAATTTAATATCCTCATTAATCATGACAGGTTTGTAGGCAAAGTTTCTTCCTTTGATCTTGCCATCTGAAATTTCATCAAATAGAACATCACCTTTCCAGCCGATCCATTGTCGGTTATTTTCAAGTGCGATCTGGTTTGCCAGTTCAAAAACAATCTTGCTTCTTTTTTTCACTACAAATACATCGAGTTGGTCCATTTCTGCTGCTTCAGTACCAGGTCTTGCACTATACTTGGAGAGGTTTATCATATCTGGCTTTGTTTCTTTAATTAGTTCGACTGTTTTGGCAAAGTCATCTTCTGTTTCTGTTGGGAATCCAACAATAATGTCAGTTGAGATTGAAAACATTCCAAATTTTTTCCTAAAAGCGATTGTAGTATCTTTGAAGATTTGACGAGTATGGCCTCTTTTCATCTGTTTTAGAACGTTGTCACTTCCACTTTGTACTGGAATGTGAAGGAACTTGAAGACTTTGTGATTTTCAAAGGCATCTAGAAGATCATTTCTAATTCTTACCATGTACATTGGGTTCATCATTCCTACTCGAATCATAAAATTACCTTTGATATCACCTACCGCACTAACAAGGTGTGTCAAGTCAGTACCAATATCAAAGCCATAACAGCCATTATCAGTAGATGTAAGCCAAATCTCACTACAGCCTTGTTCTACATCATGACTTGCTTGACGCACGATATCTCCAATTCTGTAACTTACCAAGTCACCTTTAGACAATTTAGTCTGGCAAAAATTACATTCACTTAAGCATCCACTAGCAATTTCGACGATGCTTATGGCAGGATTAAGCCTTACTCTTGGGAGACCAATTTTTGAAGAATCCACATCATCAAGGGCAACTATTTTCTTTCCATGCAAAGTAGAATTAATTACATCAATTGTTTTTGTCAAAGAATTTGGCCCAAGTAGGCTAGCTTTTGTTGAAAACCTTTCCACAGTTTTTTTCTCAGCTTTTGGAAAGCAACCTGCAACTATAAGCGGTTTTGTTTTTAGTTTTTTTATTCTATGAATCATTCTATTAGCCGTTGCATCCTTTACAGAGCAAGTTACAATCAGATTCAAGTCAGAATCTTGTTGACTTTGGGCTAGGGTGTGACCACCATTTTCAATTAAACCAGAAATTATCTCAGAGTCTGCAAAGCTTGCAGAGCAGCCATATGCTTCAACCCAGATTTTAGCCAATTTCTATCCTAGTAAGGAATTTACTTTTGCTTCAGTCATTAAACCCTTTGAAACTACCAACTCTCTAATCGTCTTTCCAGTTTTTATGGACTCTTTGTAAAGCTCAGCTGACTTTTGGTATCCAAGTTCTGGAGAAAGGAGTGTTACTATCACAGGGCTATTTTCAATATATTGACGCAACGCAGCTTTGTTTGCCTTTAATCCATCGATCATGTTACCAGTAAATATTGGTAGAAAGTTTCTTAGCATATCTGTAGACTCTAAAATACACTTTAACATACCTGGAAGCATTACATTGAGTTCAAATTGTCCTGCTTGTGCCGCATGTGCTACGGCAGTATCATTCCCAATTATGTTAAAACAAACCATATTCATGCATTCAGCAAGTGAGGGGTTAATTTTTCCTGGCATTATAGATGACCCAGCATGAACAGCAGGAATGCCGATCTCCCCAAGTCCTAAGACCGGACCAGACGCCATTAATCTAATATCGTTCGAAATTTTGCCAAGTTCGACTGCAAAGTTTCTAAGCGCAGATGATAGGTTTAGCACCGCAAATTTACTCTGTAAAGAATATTGCATGTCCTGTTGTGGCTTGAGTGCAAGTCTTGTAATTTTTGATAACTCTGCAATAGCTATCTTTCTATAACCTTTTGGAGTGTTCGTTCCAGTTCCAACTGCACTTCCACCAAGAGCTACAAACTCTAACTCTTTTCTTGCAGAAACTATAGCATCACGGGCTTTGGCAATAGATGTTGCATAAGAACCAAATTCACTGCCAAGTGTTACTGGAAGTGCGTCCATAAGATGGGTCCTTCCAATTTTTTTAAATGCTGCAAATTGTTTTGCTTTCTTTGACAAAGACTTGACTAGGTTATCTATGGCAGGAATAGTTTGTTTCAGGCTAAACAAAATTGAAACATGCATTGCAGTTGGAAAGGTGTCATTGCTTGACTGTGACATGTTTACATGATCATTTGGATGTAAGAACTGATACTGACCTTTCTTTTTTCTAAGAATCTCTAGTGTTACATTTGCAATTACTTCGTTTGTGTTCATGTTAAATGCAGTTCCTGCTCCAGAGTTTATCTCTTCAATCACAAACTGATCAAGATAACTTCCTAACAGAATTTTATCACAAGCTTTAACAATTGCTTTTCCTTGCTTTTGGTTTAGGACTCTTTTTTTCATGTTTGCAATTGCTGCAGAACGTTTTATCATAACGAATGCCATGATCAAGTAAAGATGAGCGCTCTTTCCAGTTACATGATACTGCGACATGGCCCTAGCAGTAAAGGGACCATAGTAAGCATCTGCTGGAATTTTTACATCTCCAAGAGAATCTTTATCGATTCTATATTTCAATTTGCAATTTAAAACGAATAACTCGTATTATTCTTTTCAATTAAACTATATTTTGTATCAACTGAAAAGGAATTATTATATACAGACCCGATCTGATCGATCGCAATGAATAAGCATTACAGAATGATTTTCTCAATTGCTGCTGTTGCAGTGATTGCAGGAACGTTATTCGGAAGCACATTTTCACAGACGCAAGTAACGACAACTACACTTTCACTACCTCAGACAGAAGATGATCTTGTTCAAAAGATTTGGGACATGGGTGGATTACAGTTTGTAATGCCACAAGCATTTGCAGAGACTGACTGTGGTGTCCTTGAGGCATCAGGTCGTACGGTTGTTGAATTCAACCTAACCGGTGATAGTATTGAATTGCCTTACTTAGGCGGTACCTACAATGCAATGTCCTTTAGTGAACAGGTTCCAGGACCAACTCTGAGAGTAACTCAGGGTGACGTCGTAAAAATGACACTCACTATACTACCTGATGAAGCAGTTGGACACGGTAATGATATGCATGCATCACAGATGAGTTCGGGAGCCTTT
>JAEHKU010000015.1:0-441 GCA_016838825.1 Nitrosopumilales archaeon
ATTTCCTACAATCTTTCAGAAGCGGGATTTGGTCAGTCTCTTACCCTTGGAATTGGGGGAGACCCCATTAACGGTACTAGGCTTATTGATGCTTTTGATATGATAAAAGATGATCCTAAACTAGCTGGAATTGTTATTGTTGGTGAAATTGGTGGAGATGCAGAAGAAACACTAGCACAGAGAGTAATTGATACAAAATTCAATAAACCAATAGTAGCATATATTGCTGGAAGAGCAGCACCAAAAGAAAAGAGAATGGGGCATGCAGGTGCAATTGTTTATGGAAATTATGGCTCTGCTGAATCAAAGGTAAATATGTTTAACAAAGCAAACATACCAGTAGCCAAAAGGCCAACAGAATTACCTATGTTATTGGCTGGAAAACTGGGCTAGTGGTGCGGTTAAATTAAAAGAGAGTGAATAGAGGAGGAAATAATATGC
>JAEHKU010000015.1:451-24070 GCA_016838825.1 Nitrosopumilales archaeon
AAGGCACTTCTTCACATGAAAATTTGTTTTTACTGTGGTGCAAGAAATTCTATGTCTTCGAAGAGATGTAGAAAGTGTCACAATAGCTACCTAAGATTGAAAAATAGAACACTTGGAATAAAGAAGTAGGCAAATACCATTAACCTAAAGACAAAATAGTTCTTTTTTTGTAAAAACCTTGGACCGGTCGTCTAGTGGCTAGGATGACGCTCTCACACAGCGTAAAGATGAAATCATCTCGCTAAGGTCATGGGTTCGAATCCCATCCGATCCATTTACAATATTAGTTTATCAGACCTTTCTTAACTCGTTACTATCTTTGGTAGTAATAGGTAGCAAAACATGAATTTCAGTACCTCCTACATTCCATCCTTTTGATTCAGCCCAGATCTTGCCATCATGAGCTTCAATTATTCCCTTACAAATTGGCAAACCAAATCCTGCCTCGCTATGATCTCTATCAATGTTTAGGTCAAGCTGGTAAAACTTGTCAAAAATCTTACCCAAGCTCTCCTTTGTTATTCCAATCCCATTATCTTTAACAATGATCTCGGCATTGTCATTTTCTTGACGTAAAATTACATCGACCTTACCATTTTCTTTTGCAGAAAAGTCTATTGCATTAAGGACAAGAGTACTCAAAGCCTGATCAATTCGATTTTTATCGCATGAACAGCTGAGATCTTTAAGGTCAGTTGTAATAGTAACACCTCGGTCAAGTGCATCCTGCTTAACACTAGCTACTACACGTGTAACAATTTCAGAAAGATTATTTTCGTTTTTTGTTGGATGTAGTTCGCCTCGTTCAATTTTATCAAGATCAGAAAGATAACCTATAATCCTAATTAGAGTTCTAGATTTTGATCTAATCTCCCCGAGTTTGTCAAGATAGGCTTTGTTTATCTTGATAGAATGTTCTTCAGCCAAGTTTTTCATATAACGATCTAATTCAATCAAGTTTTTTCTCATCTCATCAGTTAGTTTCATCAAAAATCCTTCTTTTTGCCTAGCGCGCTTCATGGTAGCGGAGTCAAGTATCTTTTCAGCTAGTATATCAGCAGTACTGCGTGGATCCATTGTCATCTTTACATCGTATTTAGTATCGCCATTTAGTTATAAAATCCAATCTCGTTGTTTCAACTTTTTTTTGAAAAATCCTGCCTATATCAAGAATTTTTAAACCAGCTTGATCAGATGAACTCAAGTGGTATCAGTGATGGATTGCGAACATTTTGACGGTGTAGATGAAAAGGTGTCACCAAAAACAAAAGATTGTGAAGAATGTGAAAAAGAAGGCACTGATGCAGTAGCACTGCGATTATGCTTCTCGTGTGGGCATGTTGGCTGCTGTGATTCTTCTGTTGGAAGACATGCTACAAAGCATTTTGAAAAAACAGGTCACCCTGTCATGATTGCTATACCTAATAGAGCATGGAAATGGTGTTACGTCCACAAGTCAATGTACAAGTGATTTAGCAAAAATAACGTGAACCAGTGATGGTATTTTAATGGGCTAAATTTATCCATGATACCATGACAAAATATTCGCTGGGAAAATGGGATTTAACAGAACTTGTAAAGGATCCTAAGAGTCAGGCCTTTACAAGACAACTTGATGTAATAGAAAAAAAAGTCAAGAACTTTGAGAAAAACAAAAAATTACTAAAACCTGCTCTATCATCTCAAAAGTTTTTGGATATCATTCGTGACATTGAAATATTAATTGAAAAAATCAGTCTCGTTGAAGGTTATGCTTCACTTTCTTATGCATCTGATACACAATCAGATTATGCTACGTCATTACTAACTCGGATGACAAAGCTCGGGTCTGAAATTGAAAACCGGACTCTGTTTTTTGACCTATGGTGGAAGAAAGAATTGGATCAGAAAAATGCTACAAGACTGATTAAAAAATCAGGTCAACTTTCAGAATATCTAAAGCATAAGCGTCTCCTTGCTAAATATTCGCTCAGTGAGAAAGAAGAGAAGATAATCAATACATTAGATGTAACTGGAAGTACAGCACTTGTCAAACTGTATGACAAAATAACAAACGCCTTTGAATACGTCGCAAAGATTGATGGTAAATCAAAAAAATACACTCGTGAAGAGCTTAGTGGGTTTGTTAGAAGCCCAAAATCTAAGACAAGAGAGACCGCTTACAAGACAATACTTTCAATGTTCCAAAAAAATAGTGGTGTACTTGGTGAGATTTATCAAAATTTGACACTAAATTGGAGAGACGAGGGAATTCAAATCAGAGGATTCCCATCACCTATTTCAATTAGAAATATTGGTAACAACTTGGATGATCCAACTGTAAACTCTCTTCTGCGAGTATGCAAAAAAAATGCATCAGTTTTCCAGAAGTATTTTACACAAAAGGCCAAGATGATTAGAGTAAAAAAAATTCGTCGCTACGATATCTATGCGCCTATAGGAAGTAAAATTAAAGAAAAAACCTATTCTTTTCCTACGGCTGTAAAGCTCGTATTCGAATCATTGGAAGAATTAAGTTCAAAGTTATCTGATCATGCAAAAAGTGTTTTCAATGCCAAACATGTTGATTCACAAATAAGGCCAGGCAAAAGAGATGGTGCATTTTGTCACACTATAACGCCAAAGATTACACCATATGTACACTTGAATTATAATGGAAAACTAAAAGATGTCTTTACTCTTGCACATGAGTTGGGCCATGCAATTCACAGCCAAGCAGCATCTAACAAGTCAATATTAGTTTCAGAGGCTCCTCTACCATTGGCTGAAACAGCATCCACTTTTTCAGAGTTGCTGTTATTTGATAGAATATCAAAAAAAGTCTCGTTAGATGAAAGACAAAAAATCCTTGCAGACAAAATAGAAGATTCCTATGCTAGTATTATGAGGCAGGCGTTCTTTACAATGTTTGAAATATCATCACACGATAAAATTGTAGATACTCCTACAGTTGATGATTTATCTGAGACTTATATGAAAAATCTAAAAGAACAATTTGGAAATTCAATTAGCATCTCAAATGATTTTATGTGGGAATGGATATGCATTCCGCACTTTTACCACACACCATTTTACTGCTATGCATACTCATTTGGGAATCTGCTTGCTTTTTCGCTATATCAGAGGTACAAGAAAGAAGGTGATGAATTCGTTCCCACTTATGTTAAAATTTTAGCATCAGGAGGTTCAAAAAAACCCGAATCTCTCCTAAAGGAATATGGAATAGATATCACGTCAGAAAGATTTTGGCAAGACGGATTCGACTACATTAAGAAACAGGTTCAAGATCTTAGAAAATTAAACTAATACAAAAGCGTCTAACAGCCAGGCGCCCCCAGCTGTTAGACATGTTACCCTACGGTTTGAACGATGTCAAAATTGATCCAACAAAACGAAATTTAAATCATTTGAATTAGAATTTATTAAAATATTTTATCTTACTTTAAACAATTATCTTTACGTGAAATATCCCAGATGCTGCACCAAAGACCCAATGTATATGATTACTTATGACTGTGGCCCTGAACCCAATCAAACAATTTTGGTTTGCAAGGATCATTATTCTGACGAGGCATTTCACAGATTTGTAATAAAGATTGCAAAACTCGAAGAGTAGACTTAATAATTTCTTACATCCACGACCAAACATTGCAAATTTTGAGGTTGGCCTTTATAGTATTTGTATCAATTCTAGTTACCAACGTTCTTTACGCAAATGCACAACTGCCCCAACTGGCAACTTTTCGAGAAAATGCTCGAGTTATAGTAGATCAAATAGACAACCAAGAAACTATTGCTTCGATAATACTTCAAACTACAAGCACCAAAGAAATTAAAATTCCTGCAGAATTAGAACAGAAGATACGTGATTCCGACAGGGTTTTGGCAGTCATAATTACAAATGAAACACAATGTGTCTTAGGTGTTCAGGATGAAATTTGTGTTTTAATCAATATATCAATGGAGGGAATAGAAGGTGGCATAATACCAATTCAAGATACCGCACGTGAAATTGGTGATTCCTTGATAGACGACATCAACGCTGCTTTTGGTTTAGAAACCAAACCTCATTCGACTTTTATTCATACAGAGGACACGGTTAACAGGGCTCTTGAAACTTCAGGTCTAATTTCTGGAAGAGGAACTGTATCAGCAGTTTACACATCGCCATATCAAGAGTCTTCAGCTCTTTATGAAAAATTGGGAGCGCTTTTACTTCACGATCTGATAAAGGAAGCTAACGGGTTTTTAGAAACGGGTAAAAATCTATCGTTTGAGGATAATTCAACGGTTATTTTTTCTATCATACCTCAAGAGGATTTATCACTTTTACAGCTAAAAGTTTCTGCTAAATATCCAGTAGATGATAAGACAATTACTTCTTTTGACCCGTTAGTTTTTCTAAAAACAAAAAAGCTTGAAAAAGCAGACTTCTTTTCAAAAGGCTTTTACCCCTTAAATTCACTATTTCAATTTGTAATTTTATCAAATGAACCTATCATGGTGGATACAACTTACAGCAATATCGTACCAATAGCTGTACGTGAAGGTGAAAGAGTCCCAGTTGATCTAACAAAAAAAGGATGGTTTTTTGATTCAGATTCTGGAACCATAATAGATGGAAAATATCTTTTTGGAACAGACCTTATGGTAACTCATAATGAATTAGCAATTACACTAACGTCTTTTGATGAAGAGTCAGCTCCCAAAATAGTTACGCCTATCATAGAAATTGACAATTTTGATGAATCATTATTCGTTCTTTTAGGAATTGGAGTAGTTGGTGTAGCAGCTGCTGTGTACTATTTGAAAGGATACAGAAAGTAACTTTGTTATAATATTAGAACTGCTGCAGCAAAAACAGTAGTCCATCGCTTTTTTTTGTCACCTATTGCAGTCTGTGTAATGTTTCTAGTTTTATAGATCTGCCCTGAGATATTCCATTGCTGCCTTTTTTCATCCCAGCTTTTATCAATATCAAATTTTATTCCTAATGAGGAAGCCAGCATTTGTGCTGCAATGTCTTCTGCATAATCACCTGCTTCTTTCTCTGTCTCTCCAAATGATTCATACTCAGAAAGATACCCATATCTGGTTGGATCAGAAGGTTGAGCTACACCAACGGAGGAAGCAATTAGTCTATGAGGCTCATTGGTTTGATTTTTGACGTAAATTGCAAATTGAACACTACCAGGTTTGATGTACTTTAATCCTTCAGCCTTGGAAAGGAGTTTTGCCCCAGGCGGAAATATACTAGAAATTAGAACTAGATTTGTACCAGCAATTCCTGCATCACGTAAAGCATATTCAAAACTAGTTAGACGATCCTCGTGTATACCTTTTCCCCTAGTCAAGAATAATTTCTTGGCAACTAGATCAACCACGAAACATGCAGTTACATGAGTTCTTTAAAAATTTTTTCTTATCTTGAAAATTCAGATCATCGATTTTAAATGGTTAATAATTTCTTGGCCATGAGATTCTACATTTATGTTTCTAAAAATTTTAACAATCTTGCCTTCTTTATTGATGATAAAAGTGGAACGCTTTGCCAATCCAGCCAAGTTCAGACCCGAATAGGCTTTGCACGTATTTTTTGCTATGTCACTAAGGTGCAAATATGGAATAGAATACTCTTCAACGAATTTTTTTTGGTCTCTTATAGTGTCTATAGATATTGCAAAAAGAATCGATTCTGTCTCAAGAATTTGAGGGTGTGCTGATATTATACTCTCGGCCATCTTGAAGACCTTGTTTGAAGGACATGCAAATAAATGGTTTTTTGGATAAAAACATAAGACAACATTTTTCTGTCCCTTGTAAGAGCTTAGTCTCACAGTGTTTCCATCGTTACCTGTCAGAATAAAGTCGGGTGCTTCGTCACCTTCTTGCATGTAATTATATCGAGGTAGAGAAATAAGATGATTACTCTAAAAAGACGTATATTTTCTATTAATGATCGTGTCTTGTGCTTGAACTTATCCATACTTTTTTAGCTTTTTTTACACTTGATTCTTTACTAGATTCTTTACTAGAAGCGAATCCGTTTGTGGTTGGGTACTACGTTCTGACAGTTGGTGTTTCTTTATTACTTGTCAAGGAAACAAAGAAGCGGTTAATTGACCTTCGTAAAGGTGTAAAATCTATCAAATATGCACCAATTTCTTTCGCTGCTCTCATCTTGTTCGTCATTTTTGTTGTAGAGTACGCTGATTCTATTCCAATACTTAACTGGAGTTGGCTAGGCTATAACATTGCTTTCGGGCCATTTATTGGAGAAGGCTTTTGGGGTGTTCTCCCTTTTATTCCAATTCTGCTATACATGTTTATTCACATTAATTACGTGGAGGAATTTTATTTTAGAAAATCAAAAAAGCTTGTAGTTGTTTGGGCACTTGCACATATCGCAATGGGAGTTAAAGTGTACATGGTATTGATCCTTCTCCCCATAGGCTTTTTGTTCAAGTATATTTATGATAAACATGGCGTTAACCATTCTTATGCAATGCACTTTGCTACAAACATTCTAGTTGTAATTGCGTTATTTCTCTCGTTTGCGTGACTTCTTTGCTGGTTCCTTTGAAAGATACCAATAGCCAATAAATCCGCCTAAACAAAAATTAATCACGCCTAATATCGAGACGTAAAAACTTGTATCGCCAAATCCTGGCATAAAATATCCAATAAACATACCCCATGCGCCAGTCCCGAGAAAAATAAACGCAAGTATTTTTTGTTTCTCTCTTGGTATGCGACCCATGCACGTTTTGCAGTATTTTGGGCAATATTAAAGATTGGTGAGTCGATAAATTGAAAAAAGTTTGACGTTTTAGATATCTGATAACTTTTTAACCGCCAAAAATTTTCCTTAACCTCGTGCCAATGTAGCTCAGCCTGGCTAGAGCATTCGCCTTGTAAGCGAAAGGTCGGGGGTCCAACTCCCCCCATTGGCTCTCTTTGTCTTTGAACTAAAAATTTCAAGGATTAATCAGCTTTGAACATTTGATACGAACTGCAACCAAGATTGGGTTTAACTAAACGTTTATCCAAAAGTCATACATCGTTCGCAATCGCATTGGTCCTGTTGTTTGCTTTTTTCAAGGCATTTAGCATGATTCCCTGCAAGACACTGGACACAAACCTTATCCGCGTTTTCTAGTTTTGAGTACTTTGGCGCACCATCAAAACCAAATCCTCCGTCTTTTGGTCCAACCATGTGATTTGGTTATACATTACAATATTTGTATATGATCATGATATAGCTTTACGTATCGTCTCTTGCAATTCTTTTCGATGAGTCTCAATAATTTCTCTTATCTCAAGCGTTTCTTCAGTTGTGCTAGGTGAAGCCCTTGTAAACTTTAATAGATAACGCATAGTTCCTACTTCTAAATTACCTACACAGTAACCATACAAAAAATCAAAGACATTATCGCATTTCCAAATTTTTTTCACTTGGGGATAAAACATCGCAATTTCGTCAGGCAGAGTCTTTAGTCTTCTTTTAACATATTCATCGACCGATTTGCGAATTGATGAATCAGTAATCATAACTGTTTTTCTACGTGTCATTTCGTAAAAATAGTTTCAGCCACCTAGATTACATTTGGTACGAACTATTAACTACATTTTATGCCTAGAACAAAGTTGGGTTTGAGACTTTTTGACATATTTGCTCCATTGACTTAAACTTTAAACAGAACGTCAACATACTAGAATTAAGAAAAAGAAATTGCATTTAGGTTATATTTTACTCAGCTGTGATCTTGGGAGCGAAGATTATGTCGTTGAGGAATTAAAAAGAATTCCAGAAATTAAGAACGCTTACGTAACTTTCGGTGCATATGATATCATCGTAGAACTTGAAGCGAAATCACAAGAAGACTTTGATAATACAGTAACACATAAGGTAAGAAGACTTCCTCGAGTTTTAAGCACTGTAACACTCAATGTAGTAAAGCGCGAAGGATAGTTATATTAGATAAAAAAATCTGTATAGGATTGCAAAAAATAGAATACACTGGTATTGTTTATGCCATCAACCATGGGTATCCAGAACCTTTGATAGAACACACTTTAAAAAAACTAAATGATTATGGTGTTAAAAAAAAGGACATTGAAATTACTGATGCACCAGACAATGTCAAAGTGGGTACTGTCGTGGTAGAAATTTGGCCATATCATCTAGATGTCGCACGAGTACGTAGTATTAGAAATGATTCTTTCATTAGTGGTAGTTTGATGACAATTGAACTGAAAGCCGATGCTAATGGAAAATACATTGATTAAGAATTTTAGAATTATTTGCTAAACTTTATCTGTTTTTTTTTCAAAGTATATCGATAATATATCAGCATTCCAAGTACTTCGAGCGATTCTACAAAGGCTACTGTGTAAAAGTGTAGTGGCCAGCCCTGAAAAGTTTCGTTCATCACTGCAAGAATTGCTGAGGCTTGAGGAAAAGCTAAGAAGAACACGAGGAAAAAGCCAAAAAATCCCACCAGCCAATCCTTTGCATCCATGTCTTCTGACAGGGCAATTATTTTTTCTGGATCATCAATGTCTTCTATCTCTTCATATATCTGAGCCTTAATGTCACCAAAGAATGTGTCACCCATCTCTATTGCGAATATGTTGCCTCCTAAAATGAGTAAAAAAATAATTGTCTGTCCATATACAATAATTGAACGCTTTCCATGTTGTACCTTATTCATCTGTCTCTCAAAAATTTGACCAAATCTACCAAGTTTTTTCTTTTTTACAAGTAGAACCATAACCACAGAGACAATCGATATTAGACCAAATGAGCCAAACCAGTTTGTACTGATATACGTATAGAAAAGTATCCTGACTGGTAATAGTAAGCCAGTCATCACGCCAAATACTATGGCAGCCTCAACTATTTCCTGCTTTTTTTTACTCATCTTAAAAGATCATAATCAATTGTATGTACAAGAAAAATAAATTACACTTGGAGTATACCCATATCAAGAAGATAGTCTATTCCTTTCAGGTAAACTTCATCTGTTATTAGACCATCATTCCACCACTGTGCAGTTTCTTTAATCCAATTTGGTACGTCCTGACCATTCCGAGGAAAAATGTTAGTAATTGCGATTTCTTTAGTACCTTCTGTAAAAGGAATTATTAAAGTTCTTTCTGTCGCTTGCCACTCAACTTCAACTTCCTCACCACCAACTAACACAAAAAATGGACCATCTTCTGAAAAGGGAGGTAAATTAAATTCCTCTGGTAAGGTTACATCTAATTCGCCATTAGTGAGCGAGCCAATTGTGATTAGCATATAGTTTTCATTCAAGAAACCTACCATGTCGAAAATTTTTCCGCCTACGATATTGTAAGTAATGGTGTAGTCAGTATTCTTAAGAGACAAGGTTCCATGTGATGGAAGTGGAGGAGAATATGCATACGAGCTGGACCCAATATGTGTACCAGAAATTTCTATGAGACTTGTCTCAGCTGGATACTCAATTGTTAATAATCTGTCAGTTGGTGTTCTGATTTCTTTATAGTCATTTATTTTTTCAAGGTCTGTCACCTTCTCACCATAACCGTGTACGATAAAATCAATTTCTTCTCCTCTCAAAGTTGCGTCTATTAAGGATCTTGGTAATGACACAAAAATTCCTCCACCCATGTCAGATTCAATGTCGAATAACAATGAATTAGTGGACGAATCTGCCCACACTTCACGTAAAGTACTACCCCATATAGTATAAGGTATTTTATACGCTGTATTTTGTACAGTTATTGTCCCACCAGGGGCTTCATCATTCTCAACTTCGGTCAACTCAAAAATGGTTTTTGCCAAACTCTCATCAAGACCTTGTATTATTGCCTGTACTAAGTAAACTCCGTTCTGATCTAATTTACTAATGCCAGAATTAAAAGTAAAGTGAAATTCTTTTTCTCTACCAACTTCAATTAAACTACTACTTACTATAGTTCCACTGGGATCAAAAATCATCAGCCGAACATCATTTTCTTCAGATAACAACAAGTTTATTTTTCCAGTTACTACTATGAATTCACCTACAGTGTAGGTCTGCTTATCCGTTGAAATGGTCATTAATTCTGACTGACCAAAACTAGACTGAGAACTGAAAAAAATTCCAAATGTCACAATAGCAACTGTAACAAGAGCAATTGGAAAATAACTTGTCATGTAAGATTTCACTATACACTAAGATGAATTAAGGATAAAAATCTGCACGTGTGTAGTAAAGTTAACACTGTGTGTAACTTTGAATTTCTAATTTAGATTTAGCTCAATCTCTTTTGTAATGCTTATTTTACAAACTCTATCTAATTTGGATTATTCCATGCTCTACCAGATACTTGATTCCGTTTGCAAATTCGCCTTCGGAGATAATGCCATCAGTCCACCATTTTGCGTTGTTTCTTACCCAATCCGGGACAATTCCTTCAGTTGATGTGGTTGACTGGGGAAGATTGGGTATAACTATGATGTTTTCGTTAATCATATATTCAATCCCAATTAGGAATTCTGAATCGTTAATTTGTCCACTTGCCCACCATGCAGCATTATTTTTGATCCAAGAAGGAACCTTCAAAGTAGCATCTGCTGTTTTGGGTGGTTCCACTGTTTTGGGTGGTTCAGTTTGAGAACTATATTGTTTAGAACTATCAGAACTTGTAGTTTGTGATTTTACAACAACAAAGCTTGTCTCAGTTTTAATTCCTTGATATGCAAGTGTTAAGGTATAGGTTCCTTCTATTTCCCACAAGGGTCCAGTAGCCAGATAAGATCTAAAAAAATCGCCGCTTGATGATGGTAGGAATTGATCCACTTTTGCAAGGAATCCACCTGGATTAACAATAAGTAGAGTGATGAATTCATTTTCTGCAGCATTCACATTACCAGAGATTTTTATCGTTTCACCAAATTGATACAAAGACTTGTCAGGTGAAGCGGAAATTTGATCACCGAACGCAGTAGATAATGATAAGGTCAAACAAGCCATGACAGTGATCAGTGATAATGCAAAAAGAAATGATTTTTCATTTCGTAAAACCGAAATAGTCAACTATCTTAAAATTTGACTGTACCACGTATTTTAATAATTAGGAAAGCTGGTAATACGAAATAAGTTCCTATGTTTAGTAAAATGATGCCGATCCCATATCCTAACATCTCTGCCTCTGAATCAATATCAACATAATTTAGAATCGATAATGTTGTAAGTAATGGAGTAATTGCAAGCTTTACTGTTTCTTTGAAAATAGGATTATGCCTTTCCCAGTCAGCAACCGTTGGACTGAATGAATAGTAAATTTCGTTGAATCCAGCCAAAAATGTCGTACCAGACTCTGTGTTTAATACAATATTATCTCGAATTTCTCTCAGAAGTTGAACTTGTGGTGCCATCTCAGAATCAAAAGCTGCAGTCGCAATAAGACAACCTCCACCAGGTAATTCTACACTTGGCAACTCTATACTAGGTAATTCTATACTAGGTAATTCTATACTAGGTAATTCTATACTAGGTAATTCTATACCACCGCCTGATTCTGGCTCAGCTGGTTCTTCCATTAGAGGTGCAGATTCTGACATGAAAGTTATATCAGCAACAATGAAATCACTAGTACCATTAAATTCCGCGTCTCCTTCAAATTCTACAAAGACAGATGATTCTCCGGCAATGTAGAAGTATATTTCTGAAAAAAATTCACCGTCAGAGTCAGTTGTTTCGTATGAAAAAAATATATCGCCTCCTGAATCCATGTATTCTACATAAACTTCTTTTTCAGCAATCGGCATTCCATCAACTGTGAGAAGTTGTCCCGTTAGTATCAGTGGTTCGCCTTCCCCTATCTCTGTAAATATAAAGGGATCAAGAAATATTTCCGAGTCAAGAGGTTCTGATGTTGGAAGTGTCTCTTGTGACTCGGATTCACCTTCTTCCACAATTATTTCTTCAGGAGAGGTTTCGGCTTCCACAATTACTTCTTCAGGTGAAGGTTCACCTTCTTCTACAACTACTTCAGGAGCAGTAAGATCTGTTTTTACAATTACAACACCAACCATCCAAGGTTTGGCTTTACTAAAGTACGGATATTCACCTGGAGTATCAAATGTATGAGCCCAAGTATCTCCAATCTCAAGCAAAGGACTGTCAAATCCATTTGGATAATTTGTTCCTACGTTGTACGCACTTTGTAACAAGTCGCCAGATGTAATTGTATGCCTACTTTGGTCTTCATTCTTCCACGTTACTGTACTACCAACATCTATTGTCAGGGAAGAAGGAGAGTAACAAGAATTTGTTTCTACACATTCCCTTTCTTTACCTGTTGGAATACTCACCTGAACAGAAATGTGATCTGCTGAAACTAGTTGTGCAAATGGTACTATACTAATAGCAATTAACACAACAATAGTTAAGACAAAAAAAGAGTTCACTAATACCACATCTACAAAATGGACAAATCTTAGATAAATATATCATTAGGTTGATTTCAGCACATAACTTAAGTTGCTTTATCCTTCATAGATATCAAATACTTGGTCATCTAATAGTGAATTAAATATACAAAGCCTCAATTATGTAGATTAATTTTGAAAAAGAAATCTGCAAATCGAGGAAGCAAAAAGAGCACCTACATCGCAATTGTAATTGGTATCGTAATTATTGGAATTGCAACTTCTTATTTTTATTCTATAGAACAAGCAAAGATAAAAGGTGAAAGTTTCGGTAAACAACTTGAGCGGATTCAGACAGATCTTAAAGAACTTCAAACAAAGTACGAGTCGGATGTTAGAGTATGGATGGAAGGTGATATTACAAAAGATGAATTGTTAGAAATATCAGACATGCATCTCCAAGATTTTGAAGCGTTAATTTTAAGATATGATGAACTCGAACCACCAAAACCATTCATGCCCTCTGTGATTCTTTTCAAACTCTCTACAGAAAAACAACTTGAAAGTGATAAACTCCTTAAGGAATGGATAAAAACAGATGATGATTCATCTCGTATCAGATCGGATTCACTTTTACAAGAATCATTTGAGTACGAGATGGCGGCGCTCTCTTCTTATAATGCCGCTAAAGCAGAAAACCAACAATAAATTCTTTAACCTATAACTAGAACATTATAAGGTTGAACAAATCTTATTTGATCTCGTTCATCTTCGCATTACTATTTGTATCAGTTTTAGATGTCTCAGCTCAGGCATCTGTTCTAAATGACCAGAAGTACATTGGGGATGATGGAGTCTTTCACATAGTTGGTGAGATTCAAAACGATTTAGGTGTTCCATTAAATCAGGTTGTTGTAATTGCTACATTGTATTCTGAAGAAAACCAGATTCTTGACACTGCAAAAACAACTTCAATTCTTGAAACTATAATGCCAGATAATAGAGGGCCTTTTGATCTACTTTTTGTTAATCAAAATGTTCAATTTGTTGAAAGCTATACAATAGAACTTGAGTACGAGCTAACTGACTTTAAGGCCCAAGTACTCGAAGTCATGTCATTAGATTCTAGGCAAGACCCTCTTGATAATTTCATAATATCTGGGATTGTGATGAACCATGGTGATATTACATCCAACATTGTTGTTGTAATTGCGACGCTTTATGATAAAGAAGGAAATGTTGCTACAGTTGGTAAAGCATATCCCGAGCCTGGATATCTAGGTAGTGGAGAGAAAACTCCATTTGTTATATCATTCGCAGATAAGGCACAAGCAAACAAGGCTGTGAACTATAATCTTAGTGTTGAGTCAGAGGAACACACCACTGTTCCAGAATTTCCTATTGGTTCAGGCATACTTTTAGCTGTATCAGTTAGCGCATACGTACTGATAACAAGAATGCCAGATACACTCGCACCGGGCCTTGCACGTGTCATGAACCCAAGGTTGGCTCTTCATACGCAAGAATAACATCCCTATATTTTACATACAAGAAAACTAGGCAATTAAAGGAAACTTATTTTGGAATCTGAGTTAGACAGTTTGCACAGAAAAAGTCTTGTCCCACATCAAAGATGGTTTGATTATTGCAATGAGGGCATGATTGGTTAACACGGTTGATCACTATAGTCATGATGAATGAAGATTTCAGACCCATGTTAAAACATGCTGGGTCAAAATTATACAAGTTAATTCTTGAAAATTTTGTTAATAAAACATGATTAATTTTTTTGGTGCAGGCACAAAAAACCTACAATTCGTATCAAATGTTACATCCGTGAGAAATTCAAGACTTTTTCTTTCGCTTTACTGTTACGAGGAACTCCTCTTAGTCTCATACCACAGCATGGACAAAAAAATCCATTCCAGTATATGAAAATGTTACATTCAGAGCATCGTTTTTGTCCTTTTACATATCTGCCCTTTCCATAGAGCTTGTTCGCCTTGTATCTATGACAGATTCCTTTGCAAGTCATTTAATCGAGAACATGACAAATCTGCCTCTAATTAAATCTGTGGGCGGTATACCGTTTACCGATGGTTTACCAGTAAACCCCGAATAAGTTTACCAGAGTAAACCTTGAATATTTGTAAACCAATTATGATACCATGAAAACAATAGCATGCAAAGTAAAAGATGAAACGTACAATGACTTACATGAAATTGCTGAAAATAGCGATGTAACAATCTCAGAATGGGTACGAGAATGATAGAAGATGAATTCAATAGATTAGAAGATGAACGTAGAGAGTTTGAAGATATTGAACAAAATAAACCAGTCAAAGGGACGTTAACAAGGGTTCCAGATAATGAAATCTAACAAAGAAAAACGAAATACTAAACTAAAGATTGTAGGTCTCGTAATCTCTATGATTATTGCAATAACTGTGATATTTGATTTACTTCCTGAGCTAATTCGACTATTAATTTAAACACTGAACAATAATGAAAGCAGGTCTATCATCTGGTGGCAGGGGTGGTAAGATAATCTTCTATATAGGGGTAGGATTCACAATATTTTTTCTTGCACTATTTGGATTACTAAAATATACATCCTAGTGTTTTTCTCTCCACTCAAACATAACCCACATTGCCGATCCGACTTCGTCGTTTCGGCTCACTCAACAGTTCGTATTAAATGTAAATTAAAAAATAACATTATAAATCAGAAATTAAATTCGTAGTAGATGACACTTGCAAAAAGCACCAGAGATTTTGTAGAAGAACTCATCAAATATTACATCAGCGAAGCAGCCTCATACAGGAGTATTGCAGAGGGGTACTCTGCTCAGACAAAATCAATTTCTGATACCGCTCTTGGCATAATAGCAGGTTGTGTCTATTCTGGATTTTTACAAATTTATTCAAATCAAAATCAAAAGGTCCCTCTTGAAGACATTCAAGAATTCCATGAAATAATGAAGGAAAAAGCTCCTTTAATCAAAAAAGCACTCGAAAAATCAAAATCTGAATAGCCGTTACAGATAAATTCAAAATTAAATTATCTGCCATGATGTCAGAGATAACCCAGTACAGAATAAATCAAATTGTTGACAATGGCAAAGTTGTGCAGATTACACTTTCTGAGGATGTAGAACTAGAACCTATATCACAAAAGCAGCTCATAATGGAATCTGTCTCAAAAAAGATCGATCCCGAGATTAAAAAACAGATTACTCCATTACTAGAGGCTATACTCCAAGCTCAGCCAACGATCAGGCTTAAGAGCTATCAACACACTACAATCACAATTACAATGCCAAGGAAACGGTATGAAAATATTGGTCGACCGCAGGTTGGTGATAAGCTTGAAATTAATCTTAGAAAAATTTCCTAAAGTAATTTCTCTATTTCCTGAATAGAACGTAATGGTCTAGAACATGTAAAGTCTTTGCATACATATACTGTAGTATCTAATTTATCAAATTTTTTTCCTTGAAAGAAAGAATATTTTTCAAGTTCTTTCACTTGTTCTTCATTTTTGAATGTAACAAATATTGATTCGGGAAGAAACTTTTTTGTCAATGTCTCGAAAATTTCCTTGTTTTTTGTATTTAGAAGCGTTATCTCTATTGGTTTTTGTAAATATAGGAATATAGTATTTAGTAGCTGGCCGAATCCAAAAGGATTTTCTGCTGCCTTTATTCCTTCACTTTGCATTATTTTAATTGAAATGTCCAAGAATTTTTTTTCCTGTGTAAGATGATAAAGTCTAAGCAAGGCAGTTGCAGCAACTGAATTTCCTGATGGAAGCGAAAGATCATAATTGTTCTTAGGACGTATGATGAGTTTTTCAGAATTATCTGCAGTCAAAAAAAAGCTATTGCCGTTAGAATCCCAAAAATGTTCTATAAGATAATAGGCATGGCTTAATGCAAGATCCAAAAATTTTGAATTTGGATTCACTTCAAAAACGTCTAATAACGAATTTACAAGGAAGGCATAATCGTCTAAATATCCCTTAATTTTTCCCCTCCCATCCTTATACGTCCTTAAAAGCTCGCCATCTTTGGTTAGGTTTTTTTCTATGAATTTTATACAATTTTCTGCAGCTTCTAAAAATGATTTTTCTCCTGAAACTCTATACCCCTTTGCAAACGCTGAAATCATCAACGCATTCCAGGAGGTAATTATTTTATCATCTCGTCCTGGGGGAACTCGTTTTGATCTTGCTTCCAATAATTTTTGAGAACACGATTCTATGATCTCCTTTACTTTACTTTCAGCAACTCCACAATGAAATGCAACTGATGATAGATTGATACTGTTGTTTAGAATGGTCATTCCCTCAAAATTCCCACCGTCAGTTACATCAAAGTATAGACAAAAGACTTCTGCATCCTTACCCAAAATTTCCTGAATCTCTCTCTTTTTCCAAACATAGTACTTTCCTTCTTCGCCTTCTGAATCGGCATCTTGAGAAGAATAAAACCCACCCTCTGGTGAGGTCATATCTCTCAAAATATAATCAAGCGTTTTTTTTAATACATCAAGATATTTCTGATCTTTTGTAATCTGATATGCTTCAACGTAAACCAAAGGAATCAATGCGTTATCATAAAGCATCTTCTCAAAGTGAGGCACAAGCCAGCGTGCATCTGTAGTATATCTATGGAATCCACCACCAATTTGATCAAAAATTCCGCCATTAGCCATTTTATTAAGAGTGCGAAGCGCAAACTCTTTGAATCTTGAGATGCCAGACAGTTTATGGTATCTTAACATAAACGAAAGATTTGCTGCATTTGGAAATTTTGGCGCAGAACCAAATCCACCATTAAAGTGATCACCAATCTGGAGAAGATTAATGGCTGCTTCATCTAGTAAAGCTTTTTCAAGTTTAGCTAAAGTAGAAAATTGCTCAGGCTGTTCTAGTCTTTTCATTGAATCAAGTGTATACTTTTCTATTTCTTTGGGATTTTCCTTGTATGTTTGAGATAACTGTCTTAGTAAACTTCCAAACCCTGGTCTTCCATAGCTATCAAATGACGGAAAATACGTTCCTACATAGAATGGCTTTTGGTCAGGTGTTAAGAACACGCTTAATGGCCATCCTCCACTTCCTGTAACTGCCTGACATGCCTTTTGGTAAATATCGTCAATGTCAGGTCTTTCCTCTCGATCTACTTTGATGTTGACAAAATTCTCATTCATTATTTCTGCAATTTCTTCTTTCTCAAATGACTCATGAGCCATAACATGACACCAATGGCAAGAACTATACCCAATGCTCAAAAAGATGGGTTTGTTTTCTTTTTTTGCCTTGTTTAGAGCCTCTTCTCCCCACGGATACCAGTGAACTGGATTTTGCGCATGTTGCAGCAGATATGGGCTTGTCTCATGAATGAGTTTGTTTTCTGTCATGAATCTAATCCATCCAAAGACTATTTGTATCTAATTCAGATTTGTAACTACCATTTTTTCCTTTCTTCCAAATCATATATTACAGCGTTGATTTTTGCAAGAAGCTTCATTTTTGATTTCTGTGTCTTTTTATTACGACTATAATCTTTTTTTTCTACTAAAATTACAAGTCTGTCCAGTTGTTCATGTGTAAGAGTTTTTAATCCCTTTTTTGAAACAATTTCTAAAAGTTTTACTCGTTCTATATCTTCCTTGCTAATAGAATCTGACACACAGAAATGTTGTATATTGAGAGTTTAATCTTTATCACAAATTAATTGGGAATCTAAAAATATCATGTCATAACTGATCTGGTTTATGTCTGAAACTATGCGTGCAATGGTACTATCAAAACTTGCACCAATTGAAACTCATCCACTCAATCTCACTCAAATTGATAAACCAAAAATAAACAAAAATAACGAGGTTTTGATTAAAATTGAAGCCTGTGGAGTTTGTCACTCCCAATTGCACGGCATTGAGGGGGATTGGCAAAAGTTTGGAATTCCCCCCGCTCTTCCAACAGTACCGGGTCATGAGGTTGTTGGGAAAGTAGTAGAAATTGGAAAGGATGTAACAAAATTCAAAGTTGGTGATAAGGCTGGCATTCAACCGTTAATTGGTTCATGTATGGAATGTGAATACTGTAAGGAAGGAAAAGAGAACTTGTGTGATTCAATGGAGGTTTTAGGTGAATCTCTCAAAGGTGGATATACGGAATATGTTACAGTCTCTGAAGATTTCTCTACTAAAGTTCCACAAAATATGAAACCCGAGTATGCAGCTCCACTTTTTTGTGCTGGTATCACTGCTTACAAGGCTGTTAAGGCAAGTGAACCAAAAAAGGGAAAGAAAATTGCGATTTATGGAATTGGCGGAGTCGGTCATATGGCAATTCAATTTGCAAAACTTGAAGGCTGTCAAGTAATAGCAATCTCAAGAAATCCAAAACACCTTGAAGTGGCAAAACGTCTAGGATCATCAGATATTATAACTTACAAGCAAGACCAAGATGAGTTTTTGAGGGGATTAACACAAAAAGTTGGAACAATAGATGCAGCAATTGTTTTTGCCCCAGTTCCAAGTGTAGCAGATACAGCAATCAAATCCGTTAAAAAAGGTGGACTTGTTGTTCTGGCTACATTATATCAAGACATTTACAAATTTGATGTAACACAAGAAAAAACAATTCGTGGAACAATTATTGGTTCAAGAAAAGACATGGAAGAAGTTGTAAGAATAGCAGATGAACATAAACTTGAGGTTCTTTACGAGCAATTTCCCTTGGAAAAAGCAAATGAAGTACTTGGGATGCTTAAAGATTCTAAAATTGAAGCCCGTGCAGTACTGGTTCCTTGACGATTATACTTGTTAAACACAATACTGTTAAGTAACAACATCTTTTTTCAGGCGTGAACTGTAAGCGTTGTCATCATATGGAACAGGCTCACGAAGAATCAGATAATAGTTCATCCCTGATGAAGCTGGGAGGTTGTAAAATTCCACAATGTACCTGCAAACAGTATCTTGATACCATTGAAAAATTGGATGAAGATTTGCTTTGACTAAATAATTCATATATAATGTTGATAACATCTCTTTATGTCAAAAGAAAACCCTTCTGATGTTAGGAAGAAGGACCTAGATATCATGCTCTCAAAACTAAATGCGCTTGAAGTTTCTGCAGGGGATAATTATCAAAAATCAATAATCAAAATTCTTAGAACATTGGTGGAAGGACAGATGCACACACTAAACGAGTTAGAACACTTCAAAAAAGCAATTGACCTTGTTACCATGCAGCTATTTAAGGTAGACAATAAGGTGAACTCATCGCTTAAGAACAGTGTCACTTAGGCCGCACTCTATACATTTCATTAGGTAGCTATTTTCTAAATCTTTTACCTTTTCCATTTTTGCTCCACAACAAGGACAATTCATGATTAGAATTACATACAACAACAAAATAATGTTACTTTACATAGTTGCACACGGGCTTATATCTCGAGATTACCCTGTCAACAATTCTTTTCCGTTCTTCAGTGGAAGAACCCCACATTGGATAAATTGAAAGATACAAGTTTTTTACAGAGCCAGCATTTTGAATCCAGCATTTGAACTTGTCATTTTTTATAAAAAAATCC
Source organism: Nitrosopumilales archaeon (assembly GCA_016838825.1). Classification (GTDB taxonomy): domain Archaea; phylum Thermoproteota; class Nitrososphaeria; order Nitrososphaerales; family Nitrosopumilaceae; genus JAEHKU01. The sequence continues at coordinate 20,465 of JAEHKU010000015.1, forward strand.
TTTTCTTCAGTTTTTTCAGATTCACTAGCATAGATGATGTGCCAACCATCTTTTGAGCCTGCAAGGAGAAGATAAATCACCTCATCCATAGGAGGACCCCATTCTGAGAGTTTAATTGGGCCCAAAAATTCGTAGTGTAGAATCTGAAAAGTCATCTTATAACAACATACAACTCAATGATTTGTAGTTTACAGTTTTAGTTTATTTTTTCTTCTGCCTGCTTCGTGATAGTCTCGGATATGCAATGCAAGCTTAATTGGTTCGTTTCTAAAATTTTTACCACAGTAAGCGCAGTAAAAATCATCTTGTGAGATCAAGTGTTCCACTTTTTTGTTACAATAAGAAATAATTAATAATTGCGTTTAGTGATTAAAAGATTAAATTTCTGTCCAATTTCAGTTCAATTGGATGAAAGATCCTCATAATTATAGGGCAGTAGGTTGGTCTATGGTAGTAGTTGCAGCTTCACTTGCAGTTATTGGCTTACTTGTCCTAGCATTGTATGATGAACCCTTCTTTTCCGATACCATAATGAAGAATAAAGAAAAAGAGTTTGAAGAAAGAAAGAAGTTAGAAATGGAAAGTGAGCTAGGTGGAACTGAATTTAATGCTAGTGTTAACTCTCTAGTTTTCAAAAATATTCTTTAATTCTACTAAATTTTAGTTCCGTTTACAAAATCTCCCCACGGGCTAGAGCGTGAGGCTGATTTGTTCATTTGATAAAATGCACCTCCCACAATTCCTGCTTGGAAGAATGTGTATAGATAAATCTGAGATGCAGTAGGGTCGGTATTATTTAGACTCAGAAGAATCATCGAAAAAAAGATGAACGTTCCTATAAATGTGTAAAACTTGTTTAGCCTTCCACCTACTCCCACAATTTTTTTTGTGGCAAATGCCATGATGGTTATGCTAGAAACAACAAGAAATGTTGCTCCCCCATTAGCCTTTACAAAATCTAAAATCCATGGAATCAATCCATTTTCTAAAGCCGACAATTCTGGAACTTTGGTCTCACCACCATTCATTGCAAAACTAACTGCGCTGAAAAGTGAGGCCATCACAAAAATGAAGAGAAAAGATGTTATTATTTTCTGTTTGAACCGGCCACGTGCCTGATGTGGATTAACCGCTCGCTCAGTTATTCTATATCCATACAGAAATCCAATTGCAAGGGTTGGTGCAAACATTATGTTAATTATAATTGGCGATTCAGTTGTGATTCTTTCAATATCAGAATAAAAAACTAAAATTAACAAGATTGCACTGATTGCTGCAATTCCGAATAATATAAGATCAAAACGTGTCGGCAAAGAAAAGGCTGATGGTTTTTCCTCCCAATTGTACATTCTAACTGGTATTGGAAAACGAATTAAAGAAAAATACCAAAAATGATTCGCTCAATGTATGAATTCTCTTTACCTTTTATTCTTCATCTGGCATCTAGTCTTGATGAAAGGCACTAAAATCGCAATTACTGCAGGAATTATAGTCCTAGCTTTCGGTACACTATTCCACCTTCAGGGAATAGGCATGGTGGGACCAGAATCTTCGTTTATGTATCAAAACTCACAATGGACTACAAATGGCATTATTATTGCCATAATAGGTGCGGCCATTTTAGGGGTAGGAATTTTTATGAAAAAGAGAACCTAGACTAACCTAACATAATTGTAGTTCTTAGCTTAAAAATTGCAGTGAGCAAGTCCACGCTTCTGTAAATACTGCTGATGATAGTCCTCAGCTTTATAGAATTGAGAAGCTGGAATAATTTGTGTGACAATTTTTTTATTAAATTTGTTAAGAGATGCATCTTGAAGTTTTTCCTTCATAGCCTTTGCAGCAACTTCCTGTTCAGGAGTATGGAAAAATACAACTGATCTATATTGTTCTCCAATATCGGGACCTTGTTGGTTTAGGGTAGTTGGATCGTGGTTATCCCAAAAGATCATGAGGAGATTCTCATAGGAAGCCTCTAAAGGATTATACTCCATTTGAATTGCTTCGGCATGTCCTGTTTTCCCTGAACACACATCTTCATAGGTTGGATCTTTGAACGTTCCTCCAGTATACCCCACACATGTTGATTTAACTCCCTTTACTTTTTGAAATAATTCCTCTACTCCCCAAAAACAACCTGCAGCAAAAGTAGCTTTCATTATGAAATTACCATTTATTCTTTTAATATATTGTTTGAAAGTTATTTAGACTATAAGATTTTAAAATCCAGCGATGATTGGATCTTCTGGCTTCATTATTTCGCGCAAAAGAACAGTAGCATAAGATCCTCTGGAAAGTGTAAAGCTAACAAATGGTTCTTTGGCTAAAAAATTTTCAAATTTAATTGTAGACTGCCTAAATCCTCCCTCGCTACTAACTTCCTGCATTTCTCGTACAAAAAAGTCCTTCGCACTAATTTCTTCTTTCTCTAAAATTCTAAGAATGTGATAATGAAATCTGTTCTTCTTTGAGTAAGCATATCCTACCTGTGGGATAGCCAATTTTTGTGAAGGATCATTTGTGAATATTCCAAGATTGCTATTTTTGTCATAACACACGTCCCCATCCCTTGGCTCAAACAGATTCTCGCCATAATCAAAAGCATTACTTAGTAACAAATTAAAAATATAAGATTGGTATGCCCGCACAAATAGTCGTCTTATCATTAATGGTAATGCGCGGATTGCTAGCTTTGGATTACCACTAGAAATCATTTCACGAATAGCGATTTTTTCAAGATCCATTTGTGGGGGAACTTTATCAATTAACTTTGAATAATTTGTTTTGTCCTTTAGCATTTGTCTAATCTCAGAATTTTCATGTGAATCGTATATGGAATGAAAAGACAAAAGCAAGTCTACAGCATCTTCAAAATTGTTTTGCAGAATCGCTTTTCCAATTAGATGCGTTACTGCTCTTTTACTACCAAATCTTTGATATCCATAAAAATTCAAGACTTTTTCATCACTCTTGAATTCTGAAATGTGTGAAAATAATGAATCGTGTATTTTTATTCTGAAGTGATTTCCTACCATATTCTTCTTTGTTAGAGGCTTTTTGACAAACCCAATTCTTTGCAAGGAATATCGATCAGCACAAATGTTTTCAATTTGCTTTGTTTTGTTGATACCGCAAACATACTGTTCTGTAGTTGCATTTGCATCTTTTAGTCCTAATGCTTTCAACCTCAATCTATATTTTTTAAAGATGCTAGAGAGTGCATGATGTGTATCTAGTCCTTGTTTCTTTAGTTTGTATACAGCATATCCTTCGTCCTGAGAAATTCTTGATATAGCTTTTTCGTCTAAAACTTCAGATACAAAAAAATCTTCGTTGTTTAACCGTATTTTTCCACTGCACCCCTTAAAGCTGGTGCTATATATCAAAATACCAATATCGTAATCGATTTTTGAAATCACTGTATTATTTCAATAGCGAGATATTTAGCCACTGTTACATCTTCGTATCGTAATGCAATTGCCACTTTATGTTGTCCTGAGAGAGCAGTCTCAGGTACAAAAAACGTCAACTCAACAGTTTGTGGTTCATTCAGATTAATCTTCGGTAAATCACCTAAGATTTGGATATCATCAAACAATGCTGTAG
>JAEHKU010000016.1 GCA_016838825.1 Nitrosopumilales archaeon
ATAAAATGTTCTTTCTTTTCGAAAAACCCACAATAAAGACTTCGTCCATGCTTTGAATTCGCATTTATGAGATGTGATGATAATAGTGTCTTGCCGCTTCCTGCATTACCTGCAAGTAAAACTATGCTTCCAGTAGGCAGTCCGCCTTCGATCATTTCATCAAATCCAGGTATTTCTGTGGGTATTCTAATTACCATACTGCTCTAAAATAACCCGACTAATTATTTTTTATTATATGTCAAAAACTAGCTAAAATCTCATATAGTTTTTGAAATCTATATACTGGCTCCAAATTATTTCACCAACAAAAGGAAACAATTTTGAGATGATTAGATTTATTAGGTAATATCGATGGTCTCACATGCCTGATTTTTTTCTTGACATTTACCAATTACGAATAATATTTGCATTGTTAATGCTCTCAATTGGTTCAACACTTGATCTATGGAAAAGAACTGTCCATGATTCATTGTGGATTGCGTTTGGTGTTATCGCAATAGTACTAGTTTTCCTGGAACCCAGCTTTAGTGATGCTATCGTTGAATTTGGAATATCATTGATTATTGTACCGATAGCGCTGATTACCTGGAGAATGGGTGTTTTTGGAGGAGCTGATGCATTTTGTCTCATTGTTTTATCCGCACTTGCATCACATGTTACTTTTTCAGATAGTTTCGTAACTCCAATTACAACGTTAACTAATGCAGCATTACTTTCAATCGTTACTATTTTTGTTAATTTAACACGCAATGGAATCGCCATTTTAAATCATAAGAACATATTTGAAGGATTTACTGAAACAAAGTTAAGAAAAACTTGTGCCATGTTTTTAGGGTACAGATCAAATAAACCAAAATTCAGTTTTTCTATTGAAAGAATTGAGGGTTCCAACAAAAAACTAGATTTCTCTATCCATCACGCCGAACATGACGAATTTTGTAAAACTCCAAATACATGGGTGTCTCCAGGTATTCCGTTTTTAGTTTACATAGCAGGAGGATTTATTTTACAACTCTTATTTGGCGATATAATTCTCAATTCATTGACATCACTCTATGTTTAAATAAACTCAACTTGAAAATTGAACATTGCAGTAACAAAAGATCTTTCAATGCATAAGTTAATTCATACGGTTCTATCCTCTGATAAATTTGAGCAAATTGTTAGAAATGGTGAGAAAGGATATTATGACAAACAAGAAAAAGTTTTTGTTCCAACTAAATTTGTAGGAAATCTTATCAAAGAAATTATTGACGGACCAGCCGTAATTTTAGGTTCTAATGATCCTGATTCACGTTATGCACTATGCCAAGTAAGGATCAATCGTGCATTAAAAACTAAATTTAAAATCAAGCCACGCAACGCATACAAACGAACCATTCAACGATACATTTCAAAAGAGTTTCTCAAACTGCATGCCAATTCATCTATAAATTTCGCTGCACTTTACATTGATTTAGTTGGCTCTACATTAATGTCAATGCGTCTTTCTACTGAACATCTTACCACTATAATAGGCATCTTTACACAAGAAATGACTGATATTGTTTCAGCACATAATGGATACGTTTTAAAATATGCAGGGGATGCCGTGATTGCATTTTTCCCAGAAACTGATGATTTTTCAACAATGTGTGTTAATGCTTTGAACTGTGCAATGGAAATGAAAAATTTGTTGCAAGAGGGCGTCAATGCCGCTATTACCAATGCTGGTTTTGAACCATTGAATATTCGAATCGGAATTGAAGCTGGTGCTAATAAAATTATGTTGATAGCAGGCGATGTTGATATTATTGGTTTTAACATGAACATTGCCGCCAAAGTACAATCGACAGTCAAGCCCGGTGGGGTAGGCATTGGACAAAATTGTTATGCAGCACTAGACAAAGAAGGCCAAAGTTATTTTGTTCCCTTGAAACTTGATAGCTCCTGGAAGTATAAGGACTCTGATGGTAACCCGTATAAGCTGTATGAATATGGCGATAAAATAGATGAGCCGAGCCAAAAAGTAACCAAAGAACCTGACACCAATTCTAAAGCTAAGCCACAAAATTAAATCGGCTTGGTAATTTTTTGTATTAATTTTCGCCAAAAATAGTTTCTGTCGGAAATACTTCTATTCCAACCTTATCAACTATAGAATAAGGATGAGGTTTGTTATCTACTTGTACTCCTCGCATTTTAGAAATTTGAATTGCTCTGGTTCCATCTTTTAAGACGAACATGCCAATGACTCCATCAGACAAATACTCCTCTGGTTTAATTTCACGATTCATGTCATAGAGTGCAGCTTCACTTATCATGATTGTTGTTACTTCTAATTCAACAAGTGATTCCATCAACGAGAGAATTGCTCCTCTTCTCTCCATAGGATCAGGAAATCTAAATGTAAGAGCAGTTAAATCGTCAATGATTATTCTTTTTGCGTTAATTTTTTTGATATGTAATGCTAATAAATCAATTAGATCTTCTAGAGTAAAATCTTCTGGCTCGTATGATCCTTCATTTGTACTTGCTTTTTGTGGAAGTCTTCTAATTGCAGCACCTTCTAAAAATAAAAAACTCCCATTTTTCTCAAAGGCAGCAAAGTCCCAACCAAATTGCATCATATCACTCATGAAAGCTTTTTTTGAATAATCAAGGCTCACGTATATGCAATTTTGATTACTCTTTTCTATTCCATCTTTAAGAAACTGTGTACACAGAATAGTTTTACCACTTCCAGGCCCACCAACTACAAGAATAGTACGTTTTGCTGGCAATCCACCTGATAAAAGTGAATCAAGTCCTTCAATACCAGTGCCCATCTTTGACGCTGGTTTAACAGATTGCTTTTCCATAACTTTAGCTTATGTAAAAATTCAGGCCTTATCTTGAATCCACATGTTTTCTCTTATTAGTTCAGTTTCTCTAGTGGAGTAACGACTATTTTTCATTCTTTTTACGTGCATGTACATTTTCGTATAACCTTCAACATCTTTTTCATACAATTCAATTTGTCCATCAAAAAGATCAAGCAATGCTTGTACTTCTTCTTTAGCATGCATGTGTGGATTTAATATTGATAGAATAGTGAAATTTCTAGCCTTGAACTTGGTGATTGTCTCTCGAAGCCACTTTCTAGTATTTACTGATTGATTAGAAAGTAGTGTGTCTGAAAGTATGTCTATGACAAGCCTTTTTGGCTTTGCAATGTTTTCAGGTATTCTTGAAATATTATTCAATAATGTAGTTAGTGCAACTGAAAGTTCAGTAAGTCTTTCTACACCCTTTACCATAACAGTATTTTCAGCGTTACCTTGTGAAGATACAAGTTCAGCTTGAGGATTACAAATCACTTGGTAAAATGCTTGATTTAGAACTGCTTTGCTATTTTGATCCATTATAGAGTCACTAGATATTGAAACTACAATTTCAGACTGGTCTAAACCTGTCTCCATGAATCTAGTTACAATTAGATCTTTTTCCTCACATGCAGGAGCTGTAATTAACATTACACTATTCTTTGGAATACCGCCATACAATGTATCATCAACAATTTTTTGTCCAAATGCGACTCTATTGGGATCAAAACTTACGTCAAGTGGCTGTTCTGGAGTTTGGGCTTGAGCTTGAGTTGGAGCTTCTACCTTTTGTCTATTAGCAGATCTGCCACAAGTTCTGCAAAAATTCTCTCCGGGTACAAATGGATTTAAACATACATCACAAAGTTTTTCACTTGAGGCACTATGACTAGGAGCAGCGCCAACCATCTCGTGTTTTAGTTTTATGAATTCCTGAATGACCTCATTATCTTCTTTGTTAACATACGATGAAGGTATACCCAATTTGTATTCAAATAACATATTTACATTATCAGATGCTTGTCGAAGTGAAACTTTCAAGACAGTTTTAACTTCTAAGAGATTCTTGGCAAACATGCCCTTTTTTCCTCGTTTGAATTCCATTTCAGTAGGCCAAGTAGAAGATTCTTCGTTGTAATTTAACTCGGTCAATCTTTTCAATAATTCGTCAAATATGGCACCGATATCACCCTTCGTAGTCATTGTCCTTGATAAAATAGTCTTAGGCAAACCTGATCACTATGTACAAAAGGAAGTGTTTATTAAGATTTATTTTTGCTGTTCACGCATTCTCGGATAAATTTTGCAAAAATTTTTGACATATTCGTGCGTAGCTATAATTTGAGATGAATAGGTTTGTAGGCATGTTTTATTAGCATCATTTCGAATCTGTGATGGTAACCCACATATCCTTATGCACAAAACTATTCGAATCTGGAATATACTGACTGATCATGCCATAACCGCTTTTTTTACCAACAGCTTCATACTCAAAATAAAGTGAAATATAGATTGGCGTATCCCCATTTTTTGATTTATCTATTTGTTCAGAGTCTATAAAAAACCAGTAATGTTTTTCCATGTTAGGGAGTAACGGTCCAAGACTAAACCTGTGATCAGACTCTGATTCTTTTAATTCATCTTTTGTCATCAATTTATTTTTCATTGTAAATGATGCCATTACATTTGTGGATGGGATTTCTCCAAAATTCTTTATAACAACATCAAATTGATAACGTCCATCCTTAATACCAACATGCTGTATACTATCTGCAGGGCCAATCCAAGGGCGAAATCTATGTTCTGTTTGAATTCTACTTAGTTTAACAGTTGCTTCCATTTGTTTTAGTGTTCTATAAAGCAAAAGCACAAGAGCAACAGTAGCTACCGCTGTTGCAATAGTTCCAAAGGTTGCTAGTAAAGCATAATCTATCTCAGCCATAAATCATAATAAAATAAAACCCATTCAAATTAATGCCTTTGGTATGATTTTAAAATAAAACATTCATTAAAAATCCTAATCTAGAATTCAAAATACATACTTCAAGTAACTTAATTCTATAAAAGAAATAAACAAATGAATCACTAATAACAAAAGGGCAATATTTTTAGGTGTATTTCTGTTTTAAGCAAGATAATTGAATTCATTTCATAAATTATTTAGTTATATGGAATTAAGAAAATTGCAATTTTTGCCGGTTGTGATTTTAGTAACGGTAGGATTAATCGTAGCTTTTGCGTATATTGATAATTTTGCATATGCTAATGAACATGAAATAGTTACTGCGGAAATTTATGGAAACCAAACCAAAGTAATAATCAAAAATGAATTTTCTACAACAACTACTAAAAGAGATGTGATCATTAATGAAATGGTTGAAAATTTTGCATTAACCTGGGATTTTGCAAATTCAACTTTAGTGACACAGTTTCATGAAGATGAAGGGCAAGTACTAAGAAATAGATTTGAAGCCAAAGCCGAAATCCGAGATTGTATAACAGATACGCTACTAAATCTTGAATTTATTTTGGATACAACAGATAGAAATGAAATTGTTGATGCCTTAGTTGACATAACACAACTTACTAAATCCAAAATTGGGAGATCATTTAAATTTAAAAATTATGATGTTAATGAAATCGATATCAGAGTTACACTCACAGAAGATAAATCAAAGTTTCAGATATCATTTTGTGAAGATAGAGCACGATTCTCTCTAAATACAATAGAAGAGGCTGAAATACTAGTTACTATATCAAAAATGACAGGATTAGAACAATCCGAAATAATTACTAGATGGATAGTTGAAGACACTAGGGAACAAGCGAAAGTTGAATTTGCAATAGGAAAGAACGTCACAGAGATTAAAGAAGAAGCCGAAAAAGTTCTTTCTCAGGCAGAACAACAAATGGCAAAAGTTGAAAGTTCTTTTGAAGCAGTACAAGAAGGCGGTGACGTGGGGGGATCTTGTTTAATTGCAACTGCTGCTTTTGATAGTGAACTTGCACCTCAAATTCAGTCTTTAAGAGAAACACGAGACAGTATAGTAATGCAAACTCAATCTGGTAAAGCCTTCATGAATAGCTTTAACCAATTCTACTATTCATTCTCACCAACTATAGCTGATTGGGAACGAGAAAACCCAGTATTCAAAAGTGCTGTTAAAGCAACGATTTTTCCATTAATTACTTCACTATCAATCCTAAATTATCTTGATATTGATTCTGAAATAGAAATGCTTGGATATGGAATTAGTATAATTTTGCTTAACATTGGAATGTATTTCGCTGTTCCTGCGATCTTTATAATTAAAATCAAAAAGAAATTTAAGTGATTTCTAGAGTACGTTATATTCATTAAAATACGTAATTTTTTAAAAAAGCAGTAAAACTGGGAAATCATTACAGAGTTGTAGAATAGATTAAGCTAGCAAATCCTTATATGACAATCGTAGAAGGCATACCTGATGACTGCTGGAATAGACGATATTGCTGTTTACATACCCAAGTTATTCTTAGATGCCACTGATTTTGCCAATGCGAGAGGCATGGATCCAAAGAAGCTTGAGAAAGGACTTGGAGTATCCAAAATGGCGATTGTTGATACAAATCAAGACCCAGCATGCCTTGCTTCAAATGCATGTTTGAGATTAATGAAGAAAAACAAGTTGTCACCGGAAGATATTGGTAGACTTTACATCGCAACAGAATCTGCTCTTGATGAATCAAAAGCTATGAACTCCTATGTAATTGGAATGCTTGAACAAGTTTATGGTGATGGTTCTTTTGGACACTGTGGTGGAATTGAATGTAAATTTGCTTGTGTAAGTGGATCTTATGCATTGTATGATAATGCGAATTGGATAAGAGCCGGTGAAGCGGAAAATAAAAGTGCTATAGTTATCGTTTCCGATATCGCAAAATATGAACTAGGGTCTAGTGGAGAATACACCCAGGGAGCAGGAGCAATTGCAATGCTTCTTAATGATAATCCAAGATTACTTCAATTCGATCCAAAAGTAACATCCACCTCAATTAGAAATGAATATGACTTTTACAGGCCACTTGGAAGAGAAACCCCAATAGTTCATGGGCAATATTCGAATCTTCTTTATTTGATCCAAGTAAAGAATGCACTTGAACTGTACAAACAAAAAGCATTATCCACAGGTTTAATCAAGCCAAAAGAAGGTGAAACATTTCTAGATTATATCGACTTTCTGAATATGCATTTGCCATACAGTACCATGGGAAAAAAGGCATTGGCATACTTGTTACGACATGAATGGCGTGAGTTGCCTCGTTGGAAAAGTATTATTGAAAAAATTGGAATGGAAGAACCAAATCCAAAAAATCCTATTGGCACAATAGAATCTGTACTTTCAGATACTGAATTCATGGGAAAGGACCATGAATTTACTAAAAAGTTTACACAAACAGAAGAATTTCAAGAATTTTATGATTCAAGACTAGCTAGTTCTCTAATTGCGTCTAAAATGATTGGAAACTTGTATACTGCATCACTTTATCTTGGCTTCCGAAGTTGCTTAGAATTTGAATTCCAAAAAGGAAGTGATCTTGCTGGTAAACGTTTTGGGTTTGGATCATATGGAAGCGGAAGTAGTGCAATGATCTTTAGTGGTGTAATTCAACCAGCTTACAAAGAAATTGTAAGTGACATGAATATTGAATCTGAAGTAGGACAAAGAGTGAAACTCTCACTAGAAGATTATGAAGCGTTACATGAGAATAAACGCAGCTTTAATGATTCAATTCTTAATAGCAAACATGAATTCGTTATTGTTGATATAGAAAATAAACCAGAAAGCAAAGGCGAACGTAGGTACGCCTATACAAACTGAGTCAAGTAATAAACAATTTTAGATCAAGATCTAATTCGATTTGTTTACTAATATTTTCTAAACTATAGTCTTTAATGTTAGAAATCGTTCCCAGAATATCAATACTAGTTAACTCAAAAATTGTTTCGGCCAGTTTTTTTGTAATGTCTTCTTCAGTATTATCTAAATTGTTAATTATAATTCCTTTTAGTGGTATATCATAATCTTTACAAATTCTACATGTCATTACAGTATGGTTTATCGTTCCCAATAAGGTACGAGATACTATGATTGTTGGAGCTCCCATCGCTTTTATCATATCAGCAACATAAAATTTTCTTGTGATAGGTGTCATTAATCCACCTATACCTTCAATTAATAATATGTCATGTAATGATTTCAGCTTTTTGAAATTGGACAATATCAATGGCATATCAATTGGTGTTTGCAAAATCTTTGATGCATCATATGGAGATGCCTCTAATTGTAAAAAAACTGGATTGATTAAATCAGCTGGATCACTAGTGTTAGCAGCTTTAGAGAGTAGCTCAACGTCAGCAGATTTAAATCCAGATTTCTGTGGTTTTCCTGCAGAAATTGGTTTCATAACTCCAACATTGATTCTACGTTTTCGTAATACTGCAGCAATACCAGCTGTCACAGTTGTTTTCCCAACGCCGGTATCAGTTCCTGTAATAAAGCAAGTCTTCAATAATGATTGCACATTTTTTCTAACCTTAAATGTTCATAGCATCATTATTAATATGAAAATGATAACGTGCGGTAATTGAAGTCAAAAAATTTTGTTTGGCACCCTTACACTCAGATGCATGACTGGAAAGAATTTGATGTCATTATTAGAGGCAAAGGAATGTGGTTGATTGACTCAAACGGTAATAAATTACTTGATGGAGTTGCGAGTATGTGGTGCAATGTTTGGGGCCACTCAAAAAAAGAACTTGTAAATACAATCATTAATCAATCAAAAAAACTACAGCATTCTTCTCTTTTCAATTTAACAAATGACCAATCAGAATTACTTGCAGAGAAACTCGTAAGAATTTCTCCTGGAATGATGAAGGTGTTTTATTCTGATAATGGCTCAACCGCTATGGAAATTGCATTCAAAATGGCATTACAATACTGGCAAAACGTTGGATTCAAGTCTAAGAACAAATTTGTATCATTAAAAAATGGGTATCATGGTGATACATTTGGGGCAATGTCCGTAGGATATGTGCCTCTCTTTTTTTCAAATTATAAAAAAAATCTGTTTCCAGTCATTAAAACTCCTATACCAAATAAATTCAGACTTCCAAAAGGTGTTTCACTTAAAGAATTTCAAAATTTCTGTCTTGAAAAAATTGAAAAAGTGTTTGCTAAAGATGAACAAGTCGCTGCATTTGTAATGGAAAGTGGTGCACAAGTTGCTGGTGGTGCTATAATATATCCAGTAGGTTTTCAGAAAAAAATCAGTAAGTTATGTAAGAAACACAATGTTTTGTTCATTTTAGATGAAGTCGCTACAGGATTTGGTCGACTAGGATCATTTATTGAATATAAAGCACAAGACAGCTTTCCGGACATAGTTTCTTATGGGAAAATGTTAACTGGTGGTTATCTTCCATTGGCTGCTACATTAACAACTAAAAAAATCTATGATGCATTTATTGGACATTATAGAGAAATGAAACATTTTTTTCATGGTCACACTTTTACGGGAAATCCTATTGCAGCATCTGTTGCACTTACAAATCTTAAACTATATGAAAAAAATAAACTTATTACTAAAATTCAAAAAAAAGAGAACCAATTCAAGCAGAGAATTGCTGAAATTTCTGAATTAGACCATGTGGGAGATGTAAGACATAAAGGGATGCTTATGGGAATTGAGCTTGTAAATAATAAAAGAAAAAAAAGACCAATTGATCCTGTAAAAGCAGTTTATAAGAAAATTTTTGTTGAAGGAAAAAAACACCACATATATCTTAGAACTTTGGGTCACATTGTAATGCTTGTTCCTCCTCTAGCCATAAAAGAAAAAGAACTTGACTTTTTGATTAATGGCACCATCAAAACTATAAAAAACGTTTCAAAGGAACTTTGATGTAAAAACTGTTAACTTCTATCATATTCTTGGTTTACTATTTCAATACTTAATTATCACAAAATAAGTAATAATAAAACATGAATTCTATGCAACAATTTATACTAGATCGCAAAGAACAAGTTCTTTCTGGGAAAAAAATTTCATCAGACGACGCATTTAAGCTAATAAACATTTCAAACTCAGAGTTAGTGATATTAGGTGATGCAGCAAACGAAATCACTCGAAAATTCAACGGTCCTAAGGTTGATGTAGAGCAACTTGTTAATATTAAAAAAAATTATTGTAGCGAAGATTGTTCGTTTTGTAGTCAATCGGCATTCTTTAACACTGATATTAACAGCTATCAGTTGCTTCCCACTGATGAAATAATAAAACAAGCAACTGACGCATTACATAATGGTGCAGATTCCTACTGTTTAGTTGCTGCGTGGAGAGAACCTTCTAAATCAGATTTTAATAATGTCTGCGAAATTATTTCACAGATTAATCAAAGGGTAGGTATCAAAGTTGATTGTAGTCTTGGTTTTTTGACCAAGGAGCAAGCAAAACGTCTTAAACAGCTAAGAGTTCATCGTTACAATCATAATTTAGAAACTTCACGTTCAAAATTTCCGGAAATTTGTACTACACACACGTACCAAGATCGAATAAAGACATTAAGAATAGCTAGGGCCGCAGGTCTGCAGCTTTGTACAGGTGGTATACTTGGATTAGGAGAAACTAGAGAACAAAGGCTTGAATTGCTTCTGGATCTTACTGACTTGGAACCTGAAGAAGTAACTGTAAATTTGTTAGTTCCAGTACCAGGAACTCCTTTGGAATTACAAAACCCTCTCCCCATAGGTGAGATCTTGCGATTTTTTGCAGTAACGCGATTTTTACTACCAAATTCATTAATCAAAGTTTCAGGAGGTAGAGAAGTAAATCTGGTTGATGATGGAGAACAGATGTTACTAAGTGGGGCAAATGGGGTCATAAGTGCAGGATATCTCACTATTGGTGGCAATGATATGAAAAAGGATCTAAAAATGATAAAAAAAATTGGCCTTGAAGTTTAATCTACGTTTTATAAATGACGAACTTCGGAAAATAAAATCACAAAATCTCTACCGAAGACTACGATTCAGCAATGTAATTGGCTCCCATATCATATTTGGAAAGAAAAAACTGATCAACCTTTGTTCAAATGACTATCTAGGTTTACCATCACCTAAAATTAGAACGGGACAGAATCAATCAAGCTCTAGACTTGTTTCAGGAAATGATTCATCGTTTAAAGTATTAGAAAAAAAACTTGCAAGACATAAATCCAAAGAGTCATCACTTATTTTTCCCACTGGTTATATGACAAATTTGGGAACGATTTCATCAATTATAAAAAAAGATGATTTGATCCTCAGTGATAAATTAAATCATGCAAGCATTATTGATGCCTGTAAACTATCAGGTGCAACAATTTCAATTTACAAACACAACGATATGCATGATTTAGAAAATAAAGTTACGCAAAAATACAAACGAAAATTCGTAATTAGTGAAGGTATTTTTAGTATGGATGGTGATTTTGCAAAACTAAAAGAAATTTCTGAGATTGCAACAAAAAATAATTGTACACTTGTATTAGATGATGCGCATGGAGACTTTGTAATTGGAAAGGATGGAAGGGGTTCTGCTCAAAAAGTTAATGCGTCACGTAAAATTGATGTTTACATAAGTAGTTTAAGCAAAGGGCTTGGAGCATTTGGTGGATATGTTGCAGCCAGAAGAGAAACCATTGATTTTTTAATTAATACTGCAAGATCATTTATCTATACATCCGCTTTACCATTTTTTTTAGTAGAATACGCATTGAAAAAATTTGAATCTAATAGAGAAAATCATAGGAAAAAACTTTGGAGAAATGTCGATTCCTTACGTTCAGGACTAGTTTCATTAGGATATCAAATTGATTCACCTAGTCATATTATTCCAATCATAATTGGAAATGAAAAGAAAGCCATGGAATTTGGACGATATTTATTTGAAAATGGCGTTTTCGCTCAGCCGATCAGATTTCCTACTGTTCCTTATGGCAAAGCAAGAATAAGAGTTTCATTAACCGCTTTGCTTTCTAAAAAAGATATTAACAATGCACTACTTGTTTTCGGATCTGCAGGAAAAAAGTTTGGAGTTTTATGATCGTTGATCTATCCCATTCCACCAAACATAGGGGAACCTAAAAAAAACGCCATTGTAAGAATTCCTACCAAAACTATTCCAGCTATAATAAATCGCTTATTCACAGTTGGTAAACTATCGAAGTAAAATAAAAATTAATATGCAAAAATTTGGAACTAATTTGGAATAAGCCTTTAATAAAAAAACTAGGAATGGAATTCAATGAGTGAAGTAACAATTGCAGTAGCAGCGTTAGCTGGAATAGGCTCTTTCGTAGCTCCTTGTATCTTGCCAATTATTCCAGCATTTTTAGCATATATTTCTGGTACTACAATAACTGAAATTTCAAGAAAAGACGGTACAGTCAGCTTAACTATAAACAGAATGAATATTATATTAAACACAGTCTTCTTTGTTGCAGGATTTTCTGTTGTATTCTCTACTATGGGTGTGATAATTAATAGTGTATTATCAAGCTCAGCTTCGTCTATTATAGATGGACTTAATCAGATTGGTGGTGTAATCATAATTGGATTTGGGGTATTTCTTTTACTTTCAACTAAAATACCTAAGCTCAATGTCGAAAAGAAATTTTTCCCAAAAAGAGCTAAAGCAAGTTATCCACTTTCATTTGTTTTTGGGTTAGCATTTGCAGCTGCATGGACCCCTTGTGTTGGTCCTATTCTTGGAAGCATACTAACTTTGGCAACAACATCTCCTGCGATATCCTTCCATCTGTTACTAGCATATTCGTTAGGATTAGGAATTCCATTTATCTTGATGGGAGTATTCTTTTCAAGAGCAACAAAAGTTATTCAAGTAATGAGCAAGCATCTCAAGTATTATTCTGTATTTCTTGGCGGACTGATAATTCTATTGGGGGTCTTAGTATTTACCAATCAACTAGCATACATTGCTAGTTTTCCACTCCTAAATGACTTAATTTCACTAGGGTAATGAAATGATAACAGAGATCAAGACTGCAATAATTCTAACTGTTATAATCGCAATTGGCATAGGTGGGATAAGCATCGTCTTTTCTTCCCTTGAACAATCAAATGAGACTCAAACTGGCATGCTTGATCTATTTTTTTCCTCCATTAATCAGTCAACCGAGTTTGAAACCCAAACTGATGAAAAAGGAAACGTTGTATCATTAATTGATAAAAGTAGATACAAACATGCACCAGAACTAGTTGGAATAGCTGATTATGTTAACACAACACCAGAAGAACTCAATGATATGATAAAAGATAAGGTTGTGCTTTATGACATCTGGACTTATAGTTGCATAAATTGTATCAGAACTTTACCTTACGTAACTGCATGGAATGAAAAATATGCTGATGATGGATTACTTGTAATTGGAATTCATTCTCCCGAATTTGAATTTGAAAAAAATTTGAATAACGTACAGGCTGCAGTAGAAAAATATGGTATTACCTATCCAGTTGTATTAGATAATGATCATCAAACATGGAAAGCATTTGATAATAGATATTGGCCAAGAAAATACATTACGGACTCTGAAGGTTATATAAGATATGATCATATTGGTGAAGGCGCATATGATCAAACTGAAAAAGTAATCCAACAACTATTAGAAGAACGTGCCAATCTACTTGGTCTTAATGTGGCTTCTGCAGAACTGCTTATGGATCTAGAGGAATTTCAGCATACAAGTTTTCGGACACCAGAGCTTTACTTTGGCTACAAATTCGCTGCAGGACGTAACCAACTTGGAAACTCGGAAGGTTTTCATCCTAATGATGTAGTCTCATACACTATTCCTGAACAATTAACAAGAGACTACTTTTACTTGGAAGGGCAATGGGAAAATTTGGAAGATGGAATGAAACTAGTGTCTGGAAAAGGCTGGATTCATTTACTATACTTTGCAAAATCAGTTAATATTGTTGCAGCAGAAACTAGTAATTTGAAAATACTCATTGATGGTAAACCAATTTCAACAGAACTTGCAGGTACTGATGTGGATAATAGTCTAGTTCACGTATCAGAGCCTAGACTCTATAATCTCATATCATCTAAAAATCCAGAGAATCATCTTCTTTCAATTGAGGCCAATACACCTGGTTTTGAAATATTCACCTTTACTTTTGGCTAGCCTTTAATAAATAATGTTTCTAAATTCGAATTTAGAAACATTATTTTCTTATCAGAACTTTTGTAACCATATGATCATGTAACCAAAGTTACACGATCGAGAGATACGCAGATCTTTAAAACATTTTTTGTAACCATTTACAGGGCAAAAATGGGATCTCTGACAGAAAAATGGAATGAAGGTTTGACCAATACAACATTATCACAACGTCTGATCGAAAAGATAAGACCAGATGCCCCAGTCAAAAATAAGGTCAGCTTTGCCCAAAAAAAACTTCAAGCCCAGGTTGAAAAACTCGAGGAAATAACTACTAAACTTCAAGTGAAACATGATTACATCTTCAAAAAGATTGTTGATGCACAAACGCAGAACAATGTTCCATACGCAAGAGCATATGCTATAGAACTTCATGAAATTCGAAAAATGAAGAGTATGGTGACAAATGCTAAACTTTCGATGGAACAGATTCAGATACGACTAAGCACCATTAGTTCACTTGGTGATGTAGTAGTAACCTTGAGTCCTTGTATGTCAGTAATTAAAGGACTTGGTACCGGTCTTCAAGGCATACTACCTCAAGCCAACGCATCATTCGCTGATCTTTCAAAGACATTAGGAGAAATCCTATCTGGTTCATCAGTTACAGAGAGCCGAACCTTAGCGCCTGACACTAGTAGTGCTGAAACATTGGCCATTCTAGAAGAAGCACAATCAGTGATTGAAGGACATACCCGTAAAAGTATGCCAGAACCCCCAACTGCCCTAGCTAAAGAAATCCACGAAGAAACTCTTACCTAGGTTTCTTCTTGCTGATTTCTACAAATTTTTTTTTAATTCTTGAAATGGTTGGATAGCTGTATCTACGTCTTCGATAATTTGCAATCATTATTTTCCAATTTTTTAACCTCCATTGAGCTTGTTCTGGAGTAACTGAATGTACTTCACGTTTGATTATACTTTTTCTACCTACTTTGAGAACTCCTGCATCTTTTGCACTCCAACGATTTCTTGCAAAATGTAATCCACCCAAAATTTCATCTATAGGTACTTCTTTGAAATATTCCTGGAGTTTTTTTATCTGAACATCTGAAGGAATTTTATTTACTTTAAGCAGTAAATCAAACTTGTCCACTATAAGATTTGGATTAATGCATTAATTAAAAGAGCTGAGACCGCAAAAATGACTTGGTCATAGTTTAGTTAATAATTCACATTAACTCTAAATTTTTTTAAAAAAAATATTAAGGCTAATTTGGTCTAAATTACTTTAAACTACTTAGCTTAAAATCTTCTTTGGCCACGATGTTTTGGTAAACATTCCCGACAGTAGACTGGTCTGCCTGGATCTGGTTGAAAAGGTACCTCTGTTTCTTTTTTGCAGTCTGCACATGTGGTTGGGTACATTTTCCTTTCACTTGACATTAATTGGGAAAAATTTTTGGCCACATAAGAACTATTGCGTCATTTTCAAATGGCAAACAATACAAAATGCCTATCATGTATAAAATATTACAAGTATACGCTAACTAATCGCTTCTCTTAGTCTCAAAGCAGCCATTTCGATTCTTTGAATATCAATTTGAGCATGTTTATCAAGTTTTGATTGATGTTTTTTCTTGATGAAATCAATTTGGAACAAAATCTCACTAATTGGATCCGAGTCTGAAGATTCAGTCACGTTTCATCCCAACTTTACACATACCAATTTTACATGTATGACATACATAATCATCAGTTAGATTAGTACAACCACATGAACAAGTGCATTCATACTGATTCATTGACTAAACATCAATAGTTCCTTATGATTAAAAAATCTAACCTAAATCAGCTACCAGGTTGTTTTAAAATCACACTAGCTTGAATACTAAAATTAGGAACTTCGAGTGGAAGTGATTTTTTAATTTTCACAGCAACAGTATCCCCAGGTTCCACATTAACAAAAGATTTAGTATCAGAACATGAAGAGGTTAATGAATCAAGTTCACAAAATAATGTTGTCTCAAATCCATTTTTAACAAATACTACGTTAATTCCTATTCCTGGCACATCAGAGGCTACTACATGAAGATCTTTGATAGTTCCACCATATGGTAAAAGAACTCTGGCTGCTAAGTAATTGGATGATGTTACACCCTGGCCGACAAAGACATCATGTGGAATTCCAACTAATGGTCCAGAACTTAGCATTATCGGAATAGGAGCAACTCCGCCAGTTGGACCTGGCATACCTCTAAGGCCTTGTAGACCAGTTTCACCTTCTGGTCCTTGAGCACCAGAAAAGTCCCCATCCAGTACAAAACCAATTTCAGCTTCAAGCTGATCAATTCGATTAATTAAATCCTGATTAGCAATTTGCATTTGGCTTAACGAACTTTGAGATGGCTGAGTAATACCGCCAATAATTCCTTGTGTGTTTATACCGAATGGTGTTTGGCCTGTAACCACTACTGCAACCAAAATTAATATCGGAACTATAATTACGAGCCTTTTCTTTGTTATTCCAAATCTCTTTTTGGGTTGAGCTTCTGCTTGTGGTTCAAATAATTCTGACGCAGATTTTTTTCCGAATGATGGTTTTTTAAATTTTAAACGATTCATTATACCACCGATTGAAGGCTTTGGAATTAGTTTTGCTATTCTAGATCCTTCTTCCGACATAGGCTCTGGCATCGGCTCATATGCTGCAGGTGGTGGAGGTGCTTGTCCTGTAGGTGGTCTTTGTGGTGTGGTTGTAGGCTGTGGTGGTGGTCTTTGTGGTGTGGTTTCGGGTTCTGGTTTCTGTTTTAGTAATGGTATTTTTGATTTTAATCGTTTTAGTATACTACCAATTGGCAAACTAGGGATTAACTTCATCTATCTAAATTTTCTCCAAATATCAATAAAAAGTAGTGTGGTATTTTATTTAATACTTAATTTGTTTTTCATCACTAGGAACGTACAGATTTACAAAATATTGTAGCTCCAAATATGCGCAATTGAGGGGATTTAGCTTTTCTTCCTAGCAATTAATCCTTAGGCATCTTTAGGTGTGTAAGGGGGATGTTTTGAACCTTGGCTCATGTATCCACGAACGAACGTTAAACCCCCCCTAAAAAATCTAAAATTCAAGAAAATCAGATTATTCGTAAACTGGTATAATTAGTATGGGGGTTTAGCTATCACGAACAAATAGAAACATCATGTGATTTGGATGATTTTTCATGCAGAAAATAACTTTGATCTAGATAATCCTAAGTTCAATAAAAACACATTTCTTAATTCGAATTAAGAAATGTGCAAGATTAAGGCTTGACACATTCACAGTCACAATCAAACATACCTTGTTTACCCATGCATTCATCATGCTTTTTTTCAAAACATTTGTGACACAAAACCATATAATTCGGTATTAAATTTGGTTTATTGAAGGTTAGTTTTGGCCTTTTTTCTTGACTGCACTATTTGTATTTCAACAGCTTCTAATGGTTCACTTTCTATGTTTCTTCTGATTGAGAACATCTTTGGTTTTTCAAAATCTTCTGTACAATCAGGACACGCATACACCAAAACCCTATACTCATTGGGCGCCTTTGGATTCGATAATCGTGGGTAATAGACCAATCGTGCTCCGCAATCAACACAATATCGGTTGGTCCGTCTGGTCCTAGCCAAAGTGAACCTCCTGCATTTCATTTAGTAATCGATCTAGTATTTGATCTAAGTTGTCTAATACTATCTACTAGTAAGTTACTATGTTAACTATTTCTAAACTCGAGTTTTGAAATATTCACCTTTACTTTTGGCTAGTCTTTAAAAAACAATGTTTCTAAATTCGAATTTAGAAATATACAAAGCGCCGCCCGTCAGACTTGAACTGACGACCATCGGATTAACAGTCCGGTGCTCTACCACGCTGAGCTAGGGCGGCAACGGCATTGTTCCGCGAAGATTCCGATTTAATCTTTACGAAGATTATTTTGTAATTCCTTTTGTTTTTTCAAAAAGATAAATTCCGTCTAAAAAAACCCGATGATCTTTATTTTTAACTTTAGTTCCTTGCTGTAGATTTGCAGCAGTTTGTGTAACGTCATTTAAAACAGATCCAGTTAGAATAACATCATCACCCTTAACACTCACTTTAGTATCTCCTCTAATTTTAACAACTCTAGGAGCACGTTCACCTTGAAAGTTTTCAACAAGTATGTTCTTGTCTTTAACCTTAACAGTAATTGGAAAATGGGCATGTACTGTTTTTAATTTTAGTGTATATCCATTTAAAACACCTTCCAAAAGATTCCTGATTATAGATTTTACAGTGTTAAATATTGCATGATCCTGTTTTCTAGTACCTTTGGACTTGATTACTATATTTTTCCCATCCAATTCAATGTCAATTGAGATTTTTTTGAAGTTTTTCCTTACTGTACCAATAGGCCCCTTGATGTTAAGAATTGATCCTTTTAGGTTAACTTGAACAGTATCTGGGATTGGTAATGAATCAGTGCGTAATTCAGTTTGATTAGTAGACATAACCTAAAAGCAATCCTCCTAATTCTTTGTTAACAGCATCATGGTGTGACATTACGCCTTTATTTGTAGTAACTAACAGCATGCCTTGTGTATACGAAGGTAAATACTGCTGTTCCCATTGAGCATATTCAGTCCTTTTCACTTTTAATCTTGGAGAAATTGCCCCACACTTGGTAATCTTTGCCAAAAGTTTAACTTTGAACTTACCCCCCCTCTTGTCTTCAACATACTCAAAGTCGCCGATATAGCTGCCTTTTTTCAATGTTTTCAGAACCTCATGTGCAAGTTTTGAAGTAGGATAAACGATGCACTCATTTTTTCTTCTAGACTCGTTATTATAAAGAGTTACGAATACATTTGCGAGAATGTTATTTGCCGGCAATTTTCAACTCAACCATATTTTCTAAACCCCAACGAAATCGCAACTTCACGGAAACACCGTCTGCACAAACTTAAATTATATTTTTGGATAACTGCATTGTAGTCACCACATCTTTTACACCATCGAGAACCTTTTCCAAAGTTGTGTTTTTTTCTACCTGTAACCTCGTAACTTCTATCTCTGCCCATTATGACACCTCTATTCCAAACTCACGAATTAGAAATTCCTTTGCTTCTTCTTTAGAAATCCTATGTAATTTTCCTATCTTGGATCGCTGTTTACTCTTGAACCTAATGTTAAATCCCGGTCTTTGTAATGCAATTGCTACATCTAGTCCTAAAATTCCAATCTTAGGATTATATTTTACGCCAGGGATGTCAATATGTTCTATAATTCCAAAAGAAAGATTACCGAAATTGTCAAATGATGAACCTTTTATCTGATTTCCTTTAGCCTCAAAAAGTCTCTTTAAAAGTGAAACAGCATCATTCCCTCTTATAGTTAAAACAACACCAATTGGTTCGCCTTTATGTACGCCCCAATCTCGTTGAGCTGATTTCGCTACCCGTGCAGAAGGTTTTTTGTCTAAAATTTGAGATAATGCTCCCTTGGCTTGATCAATAGGTTCACCAGACTTGCCTACTCCAATATTCAAAACAACTTTACCGATAGAGATTTTTTTCATAACGTGTTCAGTTTTCTGCGACATTTCTCTCACTCGACCTGAATAGCTGGTTTATCTTTTCCAATTGCCAATACAATGTATTCTGGGATTTCGATTTCCCTATCTCCAATATTTACTGTAACACGCTTAGGAAGAATGAAAGTGCCTGCCTTCAAATCAGATATTTTCCCTATTTTGCCCGCATTTACTCCTTTGATAATAATAACTTGTGAGCCTTTTTCTAACGGAATAACTTCGAGGATTTTCTGTTCTGGTATTTGTATTAAACAAGTATCACCAACTTTGGCTTTAGTATCACCAACTTTGGCTTTAGTATCAACAACAAGTGAGCGTCCATCATGAAATGTTAATTGTGTTTTTCCACTACTAATTGTAGTCTTGCGTGTAATTTTGACTAGCTTTTTAGATTTTTCTGTTTCATCAATCTTTATTGGCTGTAGCATTTTGGAATTTTTTGGTACCAACCGATAAACATCATGCAATCCTTCTAATTCTATAACATCCATGAGACCAATTCCATGATGTAATGATTTTCGTTTAATACCATCAACCTTTAATCTACCACCGTATATTGCAGATTTTGCTTCTCTAAGAGTAAATACAAGCTTCATGGTATCACGTAAAAACACTGCACTTGGGATAGATGCAGATTTTGAATGAGGACCAGGTCTCACGGTGACGACAAATCGGTGATTCTTTCTACTTATTCCCCAAAAAGTAGGGGCCATCTGTCTTTTAAGTTTCTTACTTCCTGCTATGCTAACCATTTGCTGTCTCCGTTTTCTTCAATTTTTTAACTTTTTGTTGCTCAGATTTTGTTTTTTGAGGTTTCCGACGTGATTTACTTTCTTTGGTAATATTTTCTTCAGTTTTTTTCTTTGTGCTTAGTTGTTTTTTTTCTTTCTTTTTTTGCACTTTCTCATCAGTTTTTTCTGCCTTTGGTTCAAGTTTTTCATGTTTATCTTTAGGTGATTCGTCCTTTGATGCAAATTTTGATTTTTTTCCAAGTATTTTTTTTCTCCAGCGGTCATCAGTATTTAGATCTATAATTATGACATTTGATGTGTGAATATAGACGTCAAATTTTTCTCCTTTTAATTTCTCTTTTTTAACACCTTCTATGGCAACGGAGCTTTTTTCAGATGAGACCTTAGTTACTTTACCGTCTATCCCTTTGTATTCTCCACGCAAAATTCTGACAGTATCCCCCTCTTTGACACGTACATTACGTAATCCATATTTTTCATGCAAGTTCTTTGATATGTGTGAACGAAGACGTTTACTAATAGTGTGAGTGGGAGCAAAGTACAATTGTCTATTTCTTATTTTTGTTGGTTTCATTTTATGCTACCATTGATGTCAGACTCGCAATTCTTGGCCACTTTTCTGATGCTTCCACGGCTACTGGTCCTTTAATGTCAGTTCCTTTTATTTCGCCTTCAGGAGTTACAAGTACTGCAGCGTTATCTTCAAATGAAACTCTAACTCCACTCAATCTTCGAATAGCGTATTTCTGTCTGATAATTACAGCACCATGAACTTGCTTTCGAAGCTCAGCAGGACCTTTTTTTACAACAACATTAACAAAATCACCAACCGAAGCTGCAGGTAATCTTGAAACTCTAGTTTTGGATTTTTTTACCATTACAACTTCCAAAATTTTTGCACCAGTATTATCAGCACAAACAACTCGACAGCCTACAGGTATCGCTTTTGTGATGTATGGCTTGAACTCTTGAACTCCTTTTGCTGAAACTGCACGACTCTTCGACATTATGATCTAACCTCTACAACAACAAATGAGATTGTCTTTGAAATTGGCTTACACTCTAAAGCAATAACCATATCTCCCTCCTGTACAGAAATGCAGGACGGCAAGTAAGCGTGAATTTTACTTTTGCCACGAGCGTATCTTTTGTATTTTGTTATGAATTTTGGCAATTCGTGTTGAATTACGATCATTTTTGGTGCTTTTGCACGAACTACTTTACCTTCTAAAAGCTTGCCACGTGTACTTAACATTCCATGGAATGGACATAACTCATCGTTACATTCGGTTTTAGGTATTGTTACAGATAACCCAATATTTTTCGTCATTCTCGAACTCCCAATCTTTCATAAGGTCTTTTTTTCAATAATTTTCCAGATAAAACCACTGTAGTATCATCTAACAAAAATTTCCACACAGAATTTTCCTTAGGTAATTTTTTTATTCCTTTTTTTGTATTTAAAACAAACATCGATTTTGTTTCATTTATTATCTTTCCAGAAATTCCTATAATTTGTGGATTTGTAGAATTCACTACTTCAACACCAAGTCCTATAATTTCATGGAATCGAAGATTGTCGCAAGTAATCATTGTCTCTTCTCATTTAATCGTGTTAAAATTCTCGCAATGTCTCTTCGTAACGGCCTTACTTTCCCACTATCTTTTCGTAACGTTCCTTTAGATGCATCAACACGGAACTTAGCAAGTTCTGACCGCATTTGCTCTAATCGCTCTTTCAGATCTTTTTCATTTAGCTCTCGTACTGTCTTCATTCTAATTCGTGTCATTTCTCCATCTTCTCCTCATCGTCTTCATATGGTTCCAATTTACTAATCTTCTCTCCATCTCTTGCAATCTGTTCACTTTCTGTTTGTGGTTTTTCAGCTTCTTTTCCTTCTTGCGTAGTTGGAGCTTCAGCTTCTTTTCCTTCTTGCGTAGTTGGAGCTTCAGCTTCTT
>JAEHKU010000017.1:0-1265 GCA_016838825.1 Nitrosopumilales archaeon
TCCATCATTATCTGATTGCCCAGTAAGATGGAAAATTTCATCTTGGTCAACATGAATTGCTGTAATTTTTGCAAGATTCAAGTCCGTCTTTTCGTTAAAGATTTTATTGTCACTATTTATTCTTCTAATGAAACCTTGAGGATCTAATAACGTAAAGTTAGAATCACTTTTGATCTTTTCTAGGGTATCATATGATATCTCATCAAATACAGGACTCACTATCACCCCATCCGCATCAATTTTGCTAAATTCAATTGGCATGCACTTAGTTTTAAGATATAATGTTCGTTCAGTTCCTTCTGAGCTAATTAAAAATCTAGTTGTATTTGTGTCTGATAACGCATTTTGCATTTTTATTTTATTTTGTTTTAGAAACGCATAATGAGGAAAGTCAGAGCCAAACTTTGTTTTAAGCTCAACATCATGACCCATCTTCCTAGCAGTAAGACTTGAATAACAAGCTGGACCACCAGCAGTTTCTATAGTCTTTCCATCTTTTGATATCTCATCTATTGTACAATGTGAAAATACACAAATCTTCATTACATTGTATTCAAATGACTGTGATTTAGCTGTTTTCTTTTTTTACAACACATTACGTTCTTTGATTTAATGAGAGTATTACTAGAAAAATCGTAACTGATGCTAGTTTTGTATTGCTATACAGTAAAACAAGTGATCGTTCATCTTAAAACACATCTAGATAATGACAAGTTTACATCTAAAAAATGCAAAATGTTATCAAACATTACAAATGTTTCTGATCGTAATTTATTTTTTCTAAAAAAACACTGAAAAAAAGTGTATTAACCGTGTAAAAATTGCTGACTAGTACTATATAATGCAATTAGTTCTCGCAACTTAGAACATGGGTATATCAAAAGCAAGACGCAGTGCAGCGGCAAAGAAAGCGGCACGTACAAGAAAAAGAAATGCAGCTGCAAAGAAAGCTAAGAGATCAGCAGCTGCTAGACGCCGAAGAAGAAGTGGCGCTGCAAAGAGAAAAGGTAGTAAAAGGAAAAGACGACGTTAAACACTGCTATTAACCAGTTGTAACGGCTTTTCTTTTTTCATTATTTTTTAAAATCACTTTATTAGTTGTATGTACGCATAGAGCTTACTAAAAAGTTTCATCGAGTATTTTTATGGTTCATCGCAAGAATATATTGAAGAACGTTTACTCTTTTTTATGACACTAAAACGTGCTAGTAGAGGTAGAAAAAAGGGTGGAAAAGGATCAACTGTTCGTATCCAATGTACCAATT
>JAEHKU010000017.1:1275-6197 GCA_016838825.1 Nitrosopumilales archaeon
CACGGTTTCGTCTGTACCAAAAGATAAAGCAAAAAAAGTCACTTCCAGATTGAATTTGGTGGAACATCAGTTGGCTAAGGAACTTAGAGCGCAAGGAGCATACATAGCAGCGCCCACAGTTCTGAAGTGGTACTGTATTTCTTGTGCTATACATTTCGGTATACTAAAAATTAGATCCGCAGCTACTAGACGAAACCGTGGCCGATTACGTTAACATTATTTCATTTTTTGTGTGACTGTGATGATTCTTTGAATTAATGTTATAGCGGCAATCACAATGACAATTAAAATTGCATAATCCATGAATCCTGCAATGCCAACAATAGCAATAACAAGTAGTCTTTCGGCTCTTTCACCTATTCCGACTCCTTGTAGCTTGACTCCTAGTGATTCTGCTCTTGCACGAGTATAACTTACCAAAAGTGATAGTGTAATTGCCAATAAAACCAAGTATCCTTCTGAATATCCAGCAATTAAAATTCCTAGAAATATAGCAACTTCAGCAATTTTATCAAATACAGAATCTAAGAAAGCACCACGATTGGTTTTTTTTGTAACCTTTGCTACTTGCCCATCAACAACATCAAAAAATCCAGAAATTAAAAGCAGTATACCACCAAAGACAAGAGCATATTGGAAATTCAGTCCGTAAAATATTGCTGAGATAAATGCACACACAAGTGCTATACTAGTCCAAAAGTTTGCAGATAGACCAGTTGCTGCAAACACTGTTCCAAGCTTTTGCAACTGCGGGTTTAGATTTTCTCTAAAGTTTTCGAGCACAAATTTCAACAACTGCTGGTGTATATATTATCAATTAGTTAGTTGTTTTACTTTTTTTGATTGATGGCTATCACTAGTGCCATTACCTTTGCTGCGATAGAAGATGTAGCACCATTATCATACTGAGGGCAAAGTTCAACAATGTCTGCCCCAGGAATCTTTTTCTCTTGTAGAGAATGAAGCATGTCAAAGAGCTCTCTTGAACTAATTCCTACTGCTTCTGGATTTCCTACTCCAGGTGCGAAAGCTGGATCCAAGACATCTAAATCTACACTAAGATAGATTTTATCAAATGTCGAAATTGCATCTTTAATTAATTTTGCTCCATTTCCGGCTCTGATGTCTTTATCTGACACAGTTTTGACTTTATGTTCTTCCTTGAAGACAAGTTCTTCTTTAACAAATGCCCTTGCTCCCACGTGTATTATATTTTCAGCACCACGCTTCTCTATAATTCTACGTAGGCAAGCTGCATGACTTAGACGCTGGTCTGCATATTCATCGCGCAAATCATAATGTGCATCAAAGACAATATAACCAGTATCTTTAGGGAAACTAAGGTAAGTACCAAGCGTAATAAGATGCTCACCGCCTAAAATCACAAGTGGTTTTTGTCTTTTGATTAGCTCTGCTGTTACCTTACCAGTCATATCAAGCATCTCAGTTGCTACGACAGTTTGATGTAGATTTCCCAAGTCTTCAATGTTAATCGACTCAAGATCTATGCCAAAATCTGGGAAGAAAATCTCTATGTTGTTAAACGCTTCCCTTATAGCATCAGGCCCAAAACGGGCTCCTGGCCTATACGAATGAGTTGAATCAAAAGGAACCCCATATACTATTGACGAAACTTCGCCTTGGTCATTTGAGCTTGTTAAGAGTGGATTCCTGGATAGATACAGATCAAGAAAACTCATTCTGTCTTGATCTGTATAACCTGTATAGATACATAACGATAAAGTTCAAGTTGAGGAAAAATTAGTTTCGATAAATCTGCGCTTTGAGGCATTTAATGAATAAGTACGGTCTTATCCAAGATACATAGAAAATGAATTTGCTCATCGCTCACGCTATTACACTTTGGGCAGATGAATTTTATCGCCTTTCTACATTTTGAACAGGCTTGAAATTCTTGCAATGTTACACCACACTTTCTACATGAATCTATCCTCATACTTGTAAAATCTATAAAATATGGATATAAATTTTGGGATTATTTGTTCATGGAAATTTACCAAATTTGTCTAAAAAATTAAGTGCATTCTGGTGAAAAGTGCCAATAGCTACTTTTCAAACCATGATTTGTGGTCGTAGTGAAAGCCGTCTTGTCATGTTTAGTGGTAAAAACGGTTTATTTTTTGTCTCGTTTTTTACTTCACCTATAAATTCATCAAATACATGTTCTCTAACTTCACCAGTCTTTCTATCTCTAACATTTAGCTTTTCAGAATTAATTTCCTTCTCCCCTACCACTAGAGTATAACGGATCCATTCAATTTCTGAATCACGGATACGCTTTGCTACACTTTCATTTCTCTCATCTATATCTACACGTATATCACTTGAACTTATTTTATCAGCTAAGCCCTCACAGTAATTGAAAAATTCTGGTTTAACAGAAATTATCCTAACTTGTGTAGGAGCAAGCCAAAGAGGAAATTCTGGTTTCTTACCTTTTTTTATATCAGCAGCTGCTTTTTCCAATAAAGCGTAAATGATTCGTTCAACTGCTCCACTTGGAGAATTGTGTAAAATTATAGGATTTTGTGGTATGTTGTTTTCATCTGTATATTCAATGTTGTATCGCTTTCCATTTTCAACATCTATTTGATCAGTGGATAATGCTGAGGCTTTTCCAAGATTATCTATAAAATTAAACTCCCATTTTAAAATGAAATAAAAGAATTTTTCTTTCCACATTTCCACTAAAACTGGTTTACCAATTTTTTTGACAAGCTCTTGAATTAATGATTTATTTTGTTTGTAAAAGTCTTCAGTAAATCGAATTGCCATTTCAACGTCAGACTCTTCTAAACCCAGTCCTAGGATAACTTGACGTGACAATTCAAATCGCTTACGGAATTCTTCAATTGCTTGATCCATATCTTTACAAAATGCATGACAATCGGGCATAGTAAAAGCACGAAGACGTCTTAACCCCACAAGTTCGCCGGATTGTTCACGCCTAAAACTGTACCTTGTAATCTCGTAAAGTCGTACAGGCATGTTTCTGTATGACATCTGAAAGTCATTTGCCATCAAAAACTGGCCAAAACACGCTGAAAATCTCAAAAAAAGGTGTTTTCCTTCAGCATTGATGCTGTAATGCCTTGCTGGAAATCTGTTAAAGTAACTTTCCATGCTTGGGTGATGTGAATCATACATAATTGGTGTCTCCACTTCAATTCCGCCATACTCTCTAATTTTCTCAGAAACATAGTTTTCAATCAAGGACTTGATTAATCTCCCGTTAGGATAAAATCTCAAGTTTCCAGAATCAGATGCTGGTTCGTAATCTGCAATAGCCATTTTTTTCATCAATTTGACGTGTGGAGAAGACTCATCAACACTTCTCTTCTTGTCAGACTCATACTTTGACAAAGCTTCCAATTGTTTGTGTTTTGAAAAATCAAAATCCTTGAAATCATGCATGATTCCATCTGGTGTCATGATATGCCAAAAGGATTTGATTTTTGATTCAGCTTTTACAGCTTCTGAAGTTTCGTCTTCGTCTTTCGCAGTTATTATTTTGGAAGTTTCTGCTAGTGGATGTCCTTTTACTTGAATCATGAAAGATTTTGTCCACCCAAACGGTGCTCGTGAGACATCAAGTCCTTGTGCTAAACTCTGCATTTCTTTTAAAACATTCAATGCAGAGTTAGGCGATGCTAATTTCGAACTCAAATGTGCATATGGATATAAAAGCAGTTTTTTACAACCTACCTTATTCATAGATTCTAATATTTCTTGAATAGCTTTTTTAGCAACAGAAGAGTCATCACCTTCTTCAACTGCTACAAATGCAACTACAATCTCATCAAACTTCTTTGTTGCAAGATCAGTTTCTTCTGCAGATTTAATCTCTTTTTCAGTAGGAGTATACTCAATTTTATCACAATGTAATTGGAGAATGCGCATATCTTGACATTGATCTCGTTATTGAATTATTAATATTGGTTGACAATATATTTACGCTAAAATAGACTACAAATTACGCTTAAAACGGCATTTCTAAGTCAAAAAACAATTCGTATCAAATGTTAATGAAATTATTGTTTTGGATAGGATATGCTGAATTTTCCCTTTATTGACAACACAATTATTGAAGCAACCGAAACCAGCAAAATAAGTTGTGCCAGGATACCAAATTCAGGAACTATAGTGATTTCATACTCAGGATCTACCGAGCTACCTAAGATCTTTATTTCAGAGCTTCCATAGGGAAATGGAATTGAAAGAGTCCTCACTGTTGATGCGCTTGTTTCTTCAAAAGGCATGTTTATTCCATCCACCAGAACAACAAATTCGTTATCAAAATCAGTATCTGCAATTTTTGCATCGATAACTTCACGTGGCAACACAATTGTTAATTCGCCATCTCTTGGTACCCCTTTGGCGATTTCTGGCATTTCATTATACAAAATTGTATCAATAGAAATTATCAGAGAATTAGAGTCTGGTTCAGCTTGAATATAGGTTACATATCCACTTTTGATTTGATAATCTAAATTAAAATAAGCTATTAAACCATCAACAACCTCTACCTTGGTCGACACAGAATTGTTATTTGAAGATGGACCTTGTGATGCTGTGATCTCATAAGCTCCATTTAGTTTCCATGATTCAGCACTAGTTTTAATTTCAACCATATAATTGTCATTTGGATCCACAGGTATTTGATCAACAGTAATTAGAATACCGTTTGGAGAAGTAACTTGAATTATAATTGGTTCATGAGCTGTTCTAGGTGCATGACCTGTAACTATTATTGTTGATTCATCCTTGGGTTCAGCATTTATTGTAAAAAAGTCTCCAACATCAACAGAAATCGGTCCTTGTAGTAAATGAGTAGCAAAAACTGAATCAGTGGTAGCATATCCTACTATTAGTATACCCAAAATGAAAATCGTAAGAACTGG
>JAEHKU010000017.1:6207-21993 GCA_016838825.1 Nitrosopumilales archaeon
ATCTTTTGCAACGATCAAAGGATGAATGTGTTCCTAATAAACGATCAAACTAGGAAGGTATAGGTTCAATTATTTTCGCCGTAACTCTAATTTTCTCAATATTTGCGATTAACCAAAGATTTTAAAACACGTTATCGTGAAATGGAAAATTTTATTTAATTTACCAATCATTTTCTTAATTCTTACAAGCATTCTCATACTTGAACAACCTAAAATTACGTATAGTGAAGAATATACAAAGTATCAAAAGAGCATTTTAAAATTTAATGATTGGGCAGAAAATTACAATGTTATCTTAAAAGGTATAAACAAGAGTTCCGAACATCTGCTAAAACATACCTTCAATCAAAACAGTGATGAAGTATCAATAAACAGTGTACCTGACATATTAATTGCAGCTGAGATTTTTTACACAATTCCTGATTCAGTAGTTAAATCAATGGATGGAAAAACAATTTTTTTCAGTACCGAAAACGGCAGGGGTCTAGCATTAGTATCTTATTCAAATCCCATTGAAAATATGAATGAGGGAATAATTATTGAGCAGCAAATTACTCCATATCATGTACTTCACGAATTAGGACATCTTGTAGATCTTAATTCACAAATATCGAATAATGAAAAAATTAACAAGGCCAAGAATGAAATTTTCAGTATAAACAACACATTGAATACAAATAATGGTAAATTTCCAAAAGGTTACTTAAGTTATTACTCCTTAACTAGTGAAGAAGAAAATTTTGCTGAACATTTTGCATTCTATGTATTCAGTGCTGAAAAATTTAGAGAAATGGCTGAAACTGATTCCCTTCTTGAAAAAAAATATAATTTTTTTCGAGGTTACGTTTTTGACAGTTTAGAATATTAACATTTCATAACTTAAGTTAATTAGCTTCTGCGAGACTTGTTGAATTAAATATTATGTGTTATCTTCTTTCAGCTCAGACTTTAATTGTAGAACAGAGCGTAGTATAAGCGACGAAAGTCCTAGATGTGAGGTAAGGAAAGATGCTGCTTCTTCTAATGCGTGTGGTCCTCGATATCCTTCATCGTATGTCATCTCAATTTCCCCTTTATCGGTCTCAATTAGACATGTAATTAAAGAATAAGGTCCTAATTTTTCATCAATTTTTTGGATATACAAACACAACTTGAGATTTTTAACAATAATTCCTTGTTCGTTAAAATCAGCCGATGAAATTAATGAAATAGTTTTATCAGGTTTTCTATCAACTCTCTTAGGATCAGTAACACGAACTATTTTCATTTTGAATATACCCTAGATAACTACTACAACCAAGGACGATAAGATTTTCGATTCAAAATTGTGTAATTCGAAGTCTTAATTAATACAAAAAAATTTTCTCAAATGTGGATCATCATCATTTCCGAGGCAAAGAAATCCCACACATCAAACTAGACCCAAAAATGCGAATAGAGGAACTGGTTGAAATTTTTGCTAGATCCGGTTTTAACGCAAAACAACTTGGCGATGCAGCAAAGTTGTATGCAAAGATGATCAAAGACAATGCTACAATATGTCTAACAATATCTGGAGCAATGACACCAGTAGGTTTTGGTGGAATTTTCAAGTCATTAATTGAAAAAGGATTTGTTGATTGGATAGTTACAACTGGTGCGAATGTTTACCATGAAGATCACTTTGCATGGGGCTTACCAGTAAGGCAAGGCCATTTTGAAGTGGATGACATGATACTTTTTCAAAAAGAGATTGTGCGAATACGTGATGTTTTCATTAAATTTTATGAAACACTTGAAGCAGAAGACCAAATAATTCAGAAAATCTTTAAAACAAATCTGATTGATAAGCCCTTCACAACAGCAGAATTTTGTAATTTGATGGGCAGAGTTTCTAAAGAAAAATCAAAGTATCCTCAAAGAAGCTTTGTAGTATCTGCATATGATTATGATGTGCCAGTTTACGTCTCCACACTAAAAGATTCATCACTTGCTCTGAATTTGGCTGTTCATCGTTTACGGGATAAAACTTACAGTTTAGACTTTGTAAGAGAGATTTTAGAGCAAGCTGCAATAGTCTTTAACTCAAAAAAATCGGGAATTGTTGAGATAGGAGGTGGTGTTCCAAAAAATACTGCCCAGCAAACTGGACCACTCCTTGATCAAATTTTAAGAAATGAGCATGGAGGACAAAATTACATCATACAAATCACTGATGCGAGACCCGATACTGGAGGCTTGTCAGGTGCAACACTTGAGGAAGGTAAGAGCTGGGGAAAAATAAAGAATTCTCATGATGACGTTGTAACAGTCTATGCAGATGCAACTATCGCTTTTCCAATACTTGCACTTTATGTTCTTAGTAACCAGAAACCACGTAAACCAAAACGATTGTACAAAAAACTTGGAAAATACTATGATTCATTAAAAAAAGGCTATCTCAAAGATGCGGAAAAATATTATGATTTGCCTAATTACAATTTAAAGAGAAAGACGCTCACAAAAACTTAGAATCTATCGTATCTAGCTCTTTCAACTTCCCTATCTTGTTTTGTTTCTTTTTTCCATTCTTTATAATGTTCTCTACACAAAACTGCTTTCTTGGATTTTGTTGAAACCCTTAATCCTGCTGCCTCTACTCTCCCAACATTAAGTGATCTAACACCATCTTTATCACAACCTTCGATATTGCACTTTGCACCCTTGGCAATTATTCCCATGTCAAAAATTGAATCAGATATTATAATAATGCTTTTTATGACTTGGTTTTTCAAATTTCCTTTGTTTGTTTGCTAAACTAAGTAAACCCACACTTATTCAGCCATTTTGAACTGATTTTGAGAGTTTTTTGAAATTTAGTGATCGTTAACAGTTCATATCAAATGTTAATCAGAATATTTTCGTTTATAAGTAGGAATTTTAATTAGCAACGCAAATGGGTGGTGCAAAGAGAAGATCACCTGCACAACAAGAAAAGGCTCAAATTTCTGAGGCCGAAAAAAAGGCAGGTACTAAAACCAAGAAAGGTGGAATGAAAGCGAGTAAAAAAACAGAAATCAGAGTTATTTTAAATGAACAAGAAGCTAATAACTTCATCAAGAACTCTAAATGTTTTACTGTACACGAATTTGCACGAGATAGTGATGTTAAGATATCTACAGCAAATGCATTTTTAGTAAAATCATTACAAAGCGGTTCTGTAAAACGAGTTGGCGGCTACAGTGGACATTACATTTATCAAGCTGCCTGAGTTATCCGGAAGACATCACCAGTTTTTAGTTCTCCAAGCGGTTCGATGTTTGAAAGAATTTTCCCTATAGGACTCATTGCTTTAGAAGAAATTAGTTCATTAAAGAAAAAACATATTGAACTATTTGATGTCAAGAATGCAATATCTCCTTTTTTGAATTCTTTTCTCCCCCTCTCTACTCCTGTATCTATAGCAGTCTCAACATAGGCCATACTATTTCCTTGTACGTGTGCATTTCCTTCAATTGGGAGTGTTCTCACTATCTTTGCTATAGTGTTTGGTGCAAGGTGTCGTTTTAATTCACATCTAAGCTCTGATTTACCTTTTATCTCTAAAATAATTTCTACTCGAGAAACCGAACCTGCACTCATTTTTTTTATTGAAGTTCATGAATTATATAACGCTTTTCCAAATTTTGCATACTTGTCAGGGAAGAAAGAAACAAAATTAACTGCTAAACAAATTGCTGAAGAAGCTGATATTAGGAATGAGAAAATAAAAAAAATTCGCATACTAAGCAAAATGCCTAAAAAGGATTTGAAAAATCTCACGGACCAAGAAATTGATCATTTAGAACAAATGCAAATAGTGATTGATGCCAGAGAAACAATTGAAATCGATCAAGTTCATGAACCTGTTGAACTTAAATCAGAAGGAAAAAGTAAATTCCGAATAGGCCCCCCCACTCTAACAAAATTCG
This sequence comes from Nitrosopumilales archaeon, assembly GCA_016838825.1. Lineage (GTDB taxonomy): Archaea > Thermoproteota > Nitrososphaeria > Nitrososphaerales > Nitrosopumilaceae > JAEHKU01. Next base: position 10,137 of record JAEHKU010000017.1, read on the forward strand.
AAAAAGCAAGAATCATAGGAGCACGTGCATTACAGCTATCACAAGGAGCCCCCCCTTTTATCACAATTCCTGACGGCGTAACAGCATCATTTGATCTTGCCGTCGCAGAGCTTGAAAAACTTGTGATCCCAATTACAATAAGAAGAGTTTTGCCAAATGGTGATTTCCAAAATATCCCTTTGGAATATTTTAATTAATGAACCAATCGTCTATAAGACTTTAATAGCACAGAAATTTGTTGTGGTTAGGTTGAGTCTTGTTAATAAATCAAATAATGAAATGGCACAGCCCTTAGACCAAGAAACTGTGGTTGATGACAATATTATGATAATCCAAAGACGGCCAATTATGATGGTTGCCTTGGATGTTTTATCTGCGCTAGGAAATTCAAAAAAAGTCACTCTAAAGGCTAGAGGTGATACAATACCTAACGCTGTTGCGATAGCTAATATAATTACAGAAAAAATGCTAAAAGGAAATTCGCGAATTTCAGATATACTCGTAGATAGTGAGTACGGAAATGACCAGTATAGTAATACTCTGATTTCTACGATTCAAATAGTTCTAACTAAAAATTAAAAGGAGCTTCCTGGCCCTTTTAGTAATATTGTTTCACATTGTTTGCATAAGGCATCATCAATGTCAGTTTCTAGAGTTTTGTGAATGTCGCATATCAGCAAACTTGTTTTAATATAGTTACAAAGACCAATGAATTTTGATAAACTTGCTGGTGTGTAAGCTTGATGTGATGCCAAGTTATCAGTAATTTCATCAATCATGGATGACACCTCTTTTACTTCAAGCAGTTTTTTAATAAGTTCCGGATCACCACGAGTTCCACGAATATAGTTACTAATTGCAGCTTGAGTGACACCTAACATTTTTGAAATCTCATCTTCTCGTGTCTTGTGTTCTTGCGCAAGTTTTTTTGCCAAAATTGCACGTAATGCAGGTATGAGCGTTTTTGTTTCAATCTCTGCAGGAAGCAGCATTGTTAAAAAAAGTCTTATAAAATATTTAAAGCTACGCCTAAAGATTAGTGACCATCATGGTGTTGAAAAAGGCAGCTACATTTTATAATATTTTAGAGAAATCCGTGAATTCATGTAAATCTGATTGTATTGCTCTATCTGGAGGATTAGACAGCACTATACTAGCCTATTTTCTTCGTCATAAGCCAGTCAAAGGGATTGTAATCATAGCTAAAGATTTTCTAGCAAATGATATGACTTATTCCCAGCTAGTTGCTAAAGAATTTGGATTAGAATTATTCATAGAATACCCGTCCATTGAAGAGCTTTTTGAAGCAGTTGAAGAAACGATAAAAATTTTAAAAAATTTCAATCATATTGAAATCCGGAATTCTATTGTTATGTATCTAGCACTCAAGAAAGCAAAACAAAATGGCTTTACAGGTATGATCACTGGTGATGGAGCCGATGAACTATTTGCGGGGTACAATTTCTTTCTTAAAAAAAGTAACAATGAGATCCAAAGCGATCTAGAAAGAATATGGAAAATAATGCACTTTACAACCAATACCATAGGTGAAAAACTTGGAATAGACATCGAATCTCCTTTTCTTAATGAAAGTGTAATTACCTATGCAAAATCTATTCCAGTAGATCTCAAGGTCAACACAAAAGATGGTAAAAAATTTGGTAAATGGATACTACGAAAAATGTTTGAAAATAAAATTCCAAAGTCAGTTGTATGGCGAGACAAATCTGCAATGCAAGACGGTGCAGGCACATCTGGTTTGACTTCTCTTTTTGAAAGCATTTTGAGCGATGAAAAATTTGATTCCAAAGTGAAACGATATGCCAAAGAAGATAAGGTGAAATTACAATCTAAGGAATCGCTATATTATTATGAGATTTATAAAAAATATTTTCAGCCACCTTCTTCGTTAAAATCTTCTAAATCTAGATGTCCTTACTGTCAAGCAGAAATGGAACATGATTCACGTTTTTGTCGCATGTGCGGCAGTTTACTTTGATCTTTTCTTCCATTTTTTTGGTTTTTTTATGAAAATTTTTCTACATCCATTACAACAAAAATAATATTTTTTTCCCTCATGTTCATGAACTACAGCTAGTTCATAATCCAATTCTATTCCACAAACAGGATCTACTGGCACAGCAATTGAACTTGTCCTTTTTTATTTAAAAGTAACATCTTGTATTCTCATGACTTTATGAAGACAGTTTTTTAACTAATTGTGTGAATTCGGACTCATTCATTGGTGACGTTTTGATTAGTTCAAGATTTTCACTAACATGAGATGGTGTTTTGTGTCCAACAAGTGGTGCCAGTACTCCTGGTGTGGATCGTATAAATTGTAAAGCTCGTAAAGCTGGTTTTAAATTCCCAAATTCTGGCAACACTCCTGGTGCGACTAGCTTTGATTGCATTAATGGTATGCTTGTAAATATTCCAATTCCTAGTTTTTGTGCGGCTTCTAAAATGGATACATTGTGTTCATTTACACTTTGGTTTTTTTTCATATATGCTTGATCCAAATACAGATTGAATGGTAATTGAATAAACTTGAATCCATGTTCCACTCCTCCAACTTGCTTCGCAAGAACCAATACTTGAGAAAGCGATAGGTATTGAGGATCATTTTTTTCCATACGAAAACAATCCCACGTAGCCATTCCATAGAATCTAATGGTACCTTCTTTGCGTTGCTTCTCATAAAATTCAAAAACATCCTTTAGTTTTTTCATAAAAACATCTCGTGAAATATCTTGTTGGCCTTCAACTGCATTATGGATATACATTAGGTCAATACAGTTTAGATCTAAATTTTTTAATGAACGATGAAGCTGATCATCTAGATAGGGTACAGTCATGCAATGATATCCTGAAGAAATATCATTCTGTTTTATCACTCCAGTCTTTGTATAATTTTCTTGAATGTATTCCCAAAACTCTTTATTTACATCTGCATCGTTTGTGACATAGCCATTTTTTGTGCTTATGAAAATACCATTTCTCTTGATTTTACCTGCTTGGACTAGTTCTGTTATGGCCTTACCAACAGATCTTTCGGATTTTTGAGCTCGATAATTTATTGCTGTGTCTATTACATTAATTCCAAAAGTAATTGATTTTTTGACTGCCTCTCTAACTAAATTGTCAGTTGCATCATCAGTATTTCCAAGGTAAGTACCCATTCCAAGTGAAGATAATGTCAGACCGGCAAAATTTCTAAAATGCCCTTGCCCTGTGACAATTCCTTTAGCATAATTTGATGTACCTTCAACAGTCGCATAACCTTCAATCACGCCACGATTTCCGCTTTACTTGATTTATTTGTAGTGTGTATTATGAAATGAGCATAAATCCAGGTACAACAAATCCTAGAATTAAAAGCGCTCCAGTAATTCTACTATACGATATACATGACGTCATTACTGGTACAAGCTTTTCGACATTATCAAAACTACGTTTCAAACCTCTTGTTGCCTTGATCATCAATGGAATCGTAAGTAATGTTAGGAGAGCAAATATCGGTATAATTTGTAAGATTACACTGATTGCAATTACTCCATAACAGATAGCGGGAAATATCCACAATGCGCTTGCAGCCTTTTTCTTTCCAAGTAAAATAACAAGAGTTCGTCTACCCTTTGACTTGTCTGCATCAAAGTCTGGAAATGATGTAATGAATAAAACTAGCGCTGATAAGATACCGAGTACAATTCCTCCCAATATTGGTTCTACTGCAACTTGAGAAGTCTGAACAAAATACGAACCAAGTACTATCATAGTTCCCTTTATCGCAACAAATAACTCGCCAAGCCCAGAGTCAACAATCTTTGTAGAATAAAAGTAAATGGACAAGACGGCAAATGCTAAAATTATAGCAATTATGATGCCGCCCACATAAACAAAATAGCCTCCTATTGCGGTTCCAATTATCAAAAATGCTATACCCATCTTATACATCGAGCGTGGTTCTAAGAGGCCTTCAGGTAAGACTCCTGTACCACCACTATACTTGGTCCTTTTTGTTTGAGTATCTATTCCCCTTTTGTAATCCCAATAGTCATTTAGTAAGTCAATACTTGCATGAAGCGATATTACTCCTACATATGTCAAAAATGCGTGGAAAATATCTATGGACTGATTTTGCCACCAAGCAATAGAAAGACCCAATGACACCGCTATTACTGATGCAAGAAGAAATCTAACACGAATTGCCCTTAACCAAACAGACTGCATTATACTAGAGATTCATCGCTGACACTAATGGGTTTTCTTCCTCCGAAACCTTCATTTTTTTCGTGCCAGAACTTTATCTCTGTTTCACCCTCTTTCCAGCATAACCAAATGTCCTCATTAAAACGCCTGGATGGAAAATCCAGTAGACCGTCATCTACGCTTTTTATAATAACACCAGTATTTTCTAGTTCCTCAATTACTTTGTATAGCTTGGAAACTGCTGAATTAAGTTTCTGTTTTTGTAGAACATAATCTTTAAAATCTGATGAAGGATGTAAAGACATTTCCATTTCAGATTGGATTTTTTCTATTGTTTTTTTCATATCAACAATCTCCTGAAATTTTTTAATTGTATTTGGTAGTATTTTGTTTGCATCTTTTATTGTGAAATACGAAAACATCAGTAAATTAACAATTGTGGGTCAGTTAAAAGTATATTCTTTAAAATCTAGTTAGGTATGTATAATATATTACAAAAGGCAAGAACGAAAATGGGAAACAAAATCAAATGTTCACATATACTAGTTCAAAAACAGAGTGAAGCTCTAGCAATTCTAGATAAACTAAAGAAGGGCGAAAAATTTGCTGTTATTGCAAAAGAGCTCTCTATTGATAGAGGAAGTGCAAAACGTGGAGGTGATTTAGGTTATTTTGGAAGAGGCAGGATGGTAAAACCCTTTGAACAAGAGGCCTTTAAGCTGAACGTGGGAGAAATATCTCAACCAGTAAAAACAGAATTTGGATATCACATAATAAAGCGCTTAGGTTAGATAAATCGAATCAAAAATATGCATCTAGATTAGTTTTTGTTCCCTTTTGTTGATTCTGTAATGCTTTTGACATCTTATCACCCATATTTTTTGCTGCATTTATTTTTCGTTTACTGATCCAGTAGTACGTTTCGTCTATAGTATCCTTTGTAATCAAGACAACTAATTTTCCTTGTTCTTTTCTACCTGTGCGACCTCTTCTCTGAATGTACCTTATTGAGCTTGGAACATTATCATAGAAAACGACAAGGTTAACCTCTGAAATATCGAGTCCCTCTTCTCCGACACGAGTAGCAATTAAAACTTTGTAAGTTCCGTCTCGAAATTTCTGTACAGTTTCAATTTGTTTTTTCTGCTTTAGACCAGTTTCTCCGGCCTTACCAATTAAGAAACCTACCTCAATTCCCATATCAACTAATTTTTGGTAGATTATCTCAACAGAATCTCGATAGCTAGTAAAGACCAGGGCTTTACCATCAACTGAATGTAGAATTTCTTTAAGCTTTGCAATTTTACTATGTTCTATCCCTTCTGATTGCGCGACTTTTGCAAGTTCTAATGCTTTGGTAAAGTTTGGGTCAACTTCAAAAAGTTCTCTTATGCCAACTCCTCTTTTTTTTCTTGCTCTCTCACAGAACCGAAGAAATGAACTAATTCCATGAGATTCAAAAATCGACAAGGCGTAATGTATTCTAATTGCAGTAAAGAGTGGTTTTATTGACCATTTGTTTTGATGAAAAACATAGTCCCTCATCTTAAGCAACTGAGATAGAGATTTGTTTTGAGATACATTGACGCCTTTTCTTTTTAGTTCTTGATATCTGGCATCAAGCGCACGCTGCAGGAGATGTTGGATTTCTTTCATTTTAGGTGGTAATTCCACCGAGATCCATTGTGTTTTTGTGTCCTGCAAGTATGGCTTTACATCAGAACTTTCATCTGTTCGCTGAGCAATGCTTGAAATTTTTAGCGTCTTTAGAATTTCTTCAGCCTTTATTTTTTCACTTGGTAGTGTTGCTGTCAGTCCTATGATTCTTGTATCAATATCGAGGTATCCTGCAATTGTAGAATATGCATAGTTACCAATGGTTCTATGTGCTTCATCAAAAATTACCAAGTTAAATTGTTTAGGGGATACAAGTTTTCTTTGAAAATCATTTTTTGTAATTTCAGGAGTAGCACATATTACGCTATTCATCCATAGTTTTTTTCTTTCTGTGATCAAGTCTTCGCCAGTAATCAATGTGATGTCATCTATCAAAAGATTATTTTTTAAAAACTCGTAATGTTGATTTACTAGAATTCTAGTAGGTGCTAAAAATAATACTCCACCAGTATCTTTGGACAAATATTCTGCTATGATGTGGAGCGCTACCACAGTCTTTCCAAGACCAGTTGGCAAGACAATCAAGCAATTCTCTCTTTTGGCTTGTTCAGCCAAGTTTATCTGATATTCTCTATGCTCTATTGTGTTTTTTTTGATTAGTTGGTGGTTTATAGTGACTGGTTTTGAGGCCATCAGATTTTATACAAAAACTTTCTAATTCTTATATTGTAGGTAACATCATTTTTTGTGTGAAAAGATCATTTGAACGTCCTACATGGGATGAGTACTTTATACTTCAAGCGGAGCTTGCTAAATTGCGATCTAACTGTATTACAAGGCACGTTGGTGCTGTCATTGTTCGAGATCATAGACAAATTGGTACAGGATATAATGGAACGCCTCCGGGTGTCAAAAATTGTTTCGAAGGTGGTTGTAAGAGATGTATGCAAAGATTGGAAGGAAAATTAGGGTCAGGTGAGGGTCTTGATAGATGCCTTTGTAATCATGCTGAAGCCAATGCGATTATGCACTGCGCAATACTAGGAGTGGGCTCGGGAACCAAGGACACTACCTTATACACTACGTTTGTCCCGTGCCTGGAATGTAGTAAAATGGCCATTACTGTAGGTATTCGACGAATTGTTTCTCTTGACTCCTATCCTGAAACAGATTATGAGTTACTCAAAGATGCAGGTCTCGAGGTCGAAATAATAGACAAAGAGAGTATACTACGTTGGAAAAAAATGATACTAGAAAATGAGAATATCGATATGGTTCCCGTAAAATGAGGCAAGCCAAATGCACAGTGTTGTAGAAGTAAATAAGAATACTACATTACCACCTGCTCTTTTAGTTTCTGCAGCATATGATGGTCGTAGAAGATTAGTAGTTCTAAAATTTTACGAGCCAAAATCTCAAAAAATGTTTCTATTGCCTGATACTACAGGTCACAAACCATACTGCTATTCAAGACTTGATCGTGAGGAATTACAATATCTATTGGAAAGAGATGACGTGCTTGAGCTACAAAGAACTGAGCGGGTGGACTTACTCAAAGATACTACAATTCAAATGACAAAAATCATTGTTGCAGATCCACTGGCAATCGGTGGTACACAAACAAGTAAGAGTATAAGAAACTCACTAGAGGCAACATGGGAATCAGACATCAAGTATTATGAAAATTATCTTTATGATCGAAATCTCATAGTAGGTAAATATTACAAAATAGAAAATGGTGAGATTGAGCCTTTTAGTTTTGAAATTGACGATGAGGTTCGCCTTGCGTTGAAAAGCTTACTTTGGGATAAGATAACAAGTTATGGAACTGTTGATCCTAAAGAATTTCAAAACTACATCTCAAGCTGGGCAGAATTGCTAAATCAACCAGTGCCAAAAATTAAGCGAGTAAGTGTTGATATCGAAGTAGAGGCCGAAGTAGGAAGGATTCCAGACCCAAAAATCGCAGAAAAAAAGGTTACTGCTATTGGATTTGAAGGAAATGATGGTAGGCATCAAGTACTTATTCTAAAAAGGAAGGGAGCAGAAGAAGGAAAAAACGAACTTCCTGATGACGTAAAATTCACGTTTTATGAGGAAGAAAAAGAAAAAGAGATGATTTTAGATGCTTTCAAAATAATGACAGAATATCCGTTTGTCATAACCTACAATGGTGATGGATTTGATATGCCGTACCTTTACAACCGAGCAGACAGATTTGGCATTAGCAAAGATCAAAATCCATTATACATGATGCGAGACTCTGCAACATTAAAGCAAGGAGTACACATTGACCTCTACAGAACCTTTTCTAATCGCTCATTTCAAATCTATGCTTTCTCGCACAAGTATACTGATTTTTCACTTTCAACTGTTTCACGTGCGCTAATTAATGAATCCAAAATTGACCATGGAGAATCTGTTAACGACCTCTCACTATATCAGCTTGCAAACTACTGCTACAACGATGCAAGGATAACTCAAAAGCTTACGAGCTTCAATAATGATCTACTAATGAATTTGTTTGTTGTAATTAGTAGAGTTGCAAGAATGCCCATTGATGATATTTCGAGACTTGGAGTGTCACAATGGATTAGAAGTATGTTTTATTTTGAACACAGAAAACATAACTATCTGATCCCTCGAAGAGCTGAGCTTGAAGTCAAGTCAACAACTGCATCTACTAGTGCTGTGATCAAGGATAAAAAATATCGGGGTGGTCTAGTAATCGAGCCGAAGGAAGGTGTTCACTTCAACGTTGTAGTAATGGACTTTGCAAGTCTGTATCCAAGCATAATGAAAGTACGAAACTTGTCATATGAGACAGTTCGGTGTCCACATGATGAATGCAAAAAAAATTCGATCCCTGGAACTACACATTGGGTGTGCTCCAAAAAAAATGGCCTCACTTCGCTATTAATAGGGTCTCTACGGGATCTTAGAGTCAATTATTACAAAAGCCTCTCAAAAAATTCGTCAATTTCAGAAGACCAAAGGCAACTTTACACTGTTGTAAGTCAGGCACTCAAAGTAATACTGAACGCATCTTACGGTGTTATGGGTGCTGAGATTTTTCCACTTTATTGCTTACCAGTAGCTGAAGCCACAACTGCGATTGGAAGACATACAATTCTGTCTGCAATCGAAAAATGCCAAGATGTTGGAATCGACGTACTATATGGTGATACAGACTCGTTGTTTCTAAAAAATCCAACAAAGGATCAAATCCAAACTGTAATTGAGTGGGCAAAAAAAGAACATAGTATTGACTTGGAGGTTGACAAGGAGTACAGATATGTGGTTCTTAGCAAGCGAAAGAAAAACTATCTTGGAGTGCTTTATGATGGTAAAGTCGATGTGAAAGGACTAACTGGCAAAAAATCACATACTCCTCCATTTGTAAAAACTTTGTTTTATGAGATATTAGACATATTATCAAAAGTCCAAACTGCAGAAGACTTTGAAAAATCAAAGAAAGAAGTGGGTGAGTTGATTGCAAAATATGCTAAGAAACTAAAAGCTAGAGAAATATCACTTTCTGATCTTACATTTAATGTTATGTTAAGTAAGGCTCCATCAGAATACGTAAAAACTATCCCTCAACACATACGAGCTGCTAAACTACTTGAGCAAATTAGGGAGATTAAACGTGGTGACATCATATCATATGTAAAAATTCTAAATCGTCCAGGAGTCAAACCAACTGAATTGGCAAGACTAGATGAAATTGATCTTTCAAAATACATGGAATTTATGGAAAGTACTCTTGATCAAATAACGTCATCTATGGATATGGACTTTAATACTGTCATTGGCGAGCCAACGCAAACGGGTTTAGACCAATATTTCTGGAATTAACCTCCACCAAAGAAATATACGATTGAATTTGCAGGTTATATTATTGGCAAAAAAGAAAAAAACTGATGACATAATTTTTGATGAACTCAAGAGGAGAGCTGATGACATCAAGATGACTGGCTTTGAGTTAAGCAAAATTGCTGCTGATACAGGACCAAGGTTGGGAAAAGAACTTGCTAAATTAGGTAAACAAAAGCTTGAAGATACTCTTGCAACTGCAAGAATTTTATCTCTTTCTCCAAAACACAATTTGGAGTTACTTGAAAAACTGGGTAAACTAAAAAAATCTGGTATTATTTCACAAAAAGAATTTGATAAAAAGAAAAAGGAAATTTTAGAAAGAATTTAGAAACCGTACACGGTGATATTATATACATGGTGGATGACTATCTTAAAAATCTCATACAACAAGCTTCAGATTCATATGATTTACTAAATAATCTCAAAGACAAGCCGGGCGACATAGAGATAATAAAACGTGAACTGGCTAAAATTCGTGGGTTAGTCCAAGTTGTTATAAACAAGATCGAAAAATCAGGAAATATCTCAGACTCGTATGTTGAATTATTGAATATGTCAAAAGCATACCTTGAAGATTACGACTTTACTAGACCGATAGAAGATGTTTCTGGGCTATATTCTCAAGATCCACTTAGAATCAAAAACATGCGACTGTCAATAATTTTGTCTCTGGAAGAGAGTCAGCTAATTTTCAAGATACAATCTATTTTGCGTGAATAACCTATTCTAATTTAACGGAAGCCAAGTTAATTATATTGTGAAGATGGATCATGATTCTTTCAAGGCTTGGCTGGATCTGTACGGCGAAGCTTGGACGAAAAGGAATACAGAACTAATTCGGGATTTATTTGCAAAAGATGCAAAGTATTTTGAGAAGCCATTTTCAGCTCCCTTTGATGGGATTGATTCAATCATACAATACTGGCAAGGTATAGCCCAAACACAAAAAGACGTCTCCTTCCAATACAAAATCCTTGCAGTAGATCAAGACCTAGGAATTGCACACTTTTCAGCATCATTTTTGCGTTATTCTAGTACACAAGTCAAGCTTGATGGAATTTTTTTGGTAAAACTAGATTCGCAAAACAAATGCATAAAGTTTGAGGAGTGGTGGCAAAGCCAAAAAAACTAGAGGAGAATTAATTACATAAGTGGTAAGCAGGAAACTAAAGAAATTAATGATTAAAAAACAAACTAAACGTAGTTGAAAGTGTTGTCAAAAATAAACAATAAAACATATGACCTAAGAGAAAAGGATGAGATTGTAGTAAAGGTACAGCATATGTTTCCCAACTGTGCCAAGTACACTAAATGCTGTGATGAAGCATGGAATCCAAAACTAGAACGTAGTATCAAAATACCAATAAAAACAGACTATACCTTGCTTACTGAGAAAGACGCAATCAAACCACCTGAAGAGTTTAGGGAACCACGTAATGACTTAATTATATAAAAAACGAATCAAAATGAAACTACGATGTACTGGATGTGCAGAAAGATATTGTGGAGATGACTGTGAATGTCGGTGTCACAAAATATCACTAAACTGGGAGAAAAAGGACGATGAGTAACGATGACATTGAAACTGCTTGGCAAGAAGGCAAAGAAGGCAATTGTTTAAGCTTTGGAAAACGTAGAGCTACATTTTGATGTTGTTAATCTTAGCAGCCACAATAAAGTCGTTCTCACTGAGGCCACCCATCGAATGCGTCCATAACTCAAGAAGAACTTTATTCCAGTGTATTTGGAAGTCTGGATGATGACCTTCTCTTTCGGCTAAATCTGCTACCTTGTTAACGAACTTCACGGCTTCTAGAAAGTTCTTTAAAACGAACTCGCGTTCAATCTTCTTTCCAGTTAATTTCCAGTCAGGAACCCTTTTGAGGTATTGGCGTACTTCATTATCTAGCAATGGTGCACCACCTGTTTCACAGGGCACACACTTCTTCTCATGTAATTCCATAAGAAAATATTCCTGCAATCTATTAAAAATTGATTCCCTTTTTTATTAGTCATTTTGAAAATAACCACAAAATAATTAGTATTATCCCAATCAACACTCCTATTCTTATTGTTAATTTAATTGTCGTCAGTTTTACGAGTTCTTCAAAATCCATAGTCAGTACGAACATGCAGTATTATCCATTAT
>JAEHKU010000018.1 GCA_016838825.1 Nitrosopumilales archaeon
CAGCTCATCAGTAACCAAGTAATTGAAGCCGTACCAGTTGCAGTGTTAGTAACTAGCCATGCACTTACTGTGATACCATCAACCATTACTTCGCTTCCTGCGTTAAAGCCAAACCAGCCAAACCAGAGTATGGATGCTCCTAAAACTACCATTGGAACATTATGTGCTTCCATTGGAACTTTTCCATATCCTAGTCTTCTACCTAAGACCAGTGCTGCTGCAAGCGCAGAGAATCCAGATGTAATGTGTACTACAGTACCACCAGCAAAGTCTAGTCCAAAGCTTGGTGATAAGTCAGGATCTAAGTCCAAGTTTCCGATGTATCCTCCGCCCCATACCCAGTGAGCTATTGGATCATAAACTAATGTTCCCCAGAGTAGTATGAATATTATCAAGGCACTGAATTTCATCCTGTCAACTAATCCACCAACAATTAGTGCTGGTGTGATAATTGCGAATGTTGCCTGGAACATTACAAACATCTGGTGTGGAACAGTACCGGGCCAACCTACACTACAGATCTCATCTTCAGGGAAGACTTGCATCTGATATGCAGCAGACCATGTATCAGTACAAGGACCTACCTCACCTAGAGGAGCCCAAGAGGAAACTGTATTGAGGCCTACATATTGTAGACTGCCCATGAACATGTTAGCGTCATTATCAATGGGTCCGAATGCTAGGGAATATCCCCATGCGACCCATTGCATCGACATGAGTCCAATAACGATGAACACCATTCCGATTGTGTTTGTTGCGTTCTTTGAACGTGATAGTCCACCATAAAAGAATGCTAGACCTGGAGTCATGAAGAGTACTAGAGCTGATGCAGTTAAGATCCATGCTGTATCTCCTGTATCAATTCTACATGGCAAAAAGCCACCGTCTCCATCATCATACCAACACTCATTTGGATTACCAGTGTAAATTCCGGATGTTCCTATTACGTATCCGTCCATTCCGTCTTCGACCATTTGGGCAAATGCGTTACCAAGAGTTGCTGTTGAAGCTACTGCTACTACCGCCACAAGCATTAAACCATACTTGCGGTTCTTTGTTGTCATTAGGTGTTCGAAAATATAGTGATTTATAAGCATTGACATTCCTATGGTGTGAACAATGTAAATTTTTAAATTTATGGATATGATGTTAATATCATAAAATGAGAATTTTATGTCACTATCCATTCATACACGATTGCTACTTTGGGAGTACTCATGAAATCTAAAGTCTCAAATCCCAAATTATCGATTTTTGATACTTTTAAAACAAAACCTGATCAACTTACTGGAGAAGCGACTCGTCAGAGAGGAATTTTCTTTCAGCTGGCCAGTGAATCAGATCCTGCCATGAAGACAAGAACTGCGATAACTCGGAAATTAGCTGAAAAAAGTGGGATACGATGGAAAAATCTCTACTCTGGAGTTTTCAGAGATCTTGATGAAATACTTGTTCCACTGGGACTAGTAGAAGAAGCTGGAAGGTTACCACTAAAACGTGGTCCCAAAGCCTTACAGGAAAAGGGAGTGCCATATTTCAAACTAACACAAAGTGGTATGTTAGTGACTGCATCACTAGATGAAATCCAAGATAGAAGAAAAATCACTAATCAGTTTATCGAAACAAACGTAAAAGACGATGACCTAAAAGAGGCACTATCCATACTTCAGGATGTTGCTCCAAAATTCCTACTCTACATCTTCAAAAAATATGTGGAGGCACATTGTAACAGAAAAATAGATGATCTTATTCCATTAGACATACCAAGTCTGAAGAAAGTAATGGATGAATCTTTAACAATTCAACTAGAATTTTTAGAAGGATTTTCAAGAACATCAAAGATAGAAAGACAAAAGATAGTTAATTTCATAAAAAATATTAGCTGACATCAGTGAATTGTATTTATTTTACTAGAATGTTGAGACAATTTATTGACAGTCACCAAACATTAAAATCCTCTAATCAGTGATTTTAAGAAAATGGGTGCAGGTGCTCCTCAAAAAGTATTCTCTTCTGTAAAAGCATTTAGTGCACGTGGAAAATTACTTGCAAAAAATGATTTTCAAACACTTGCTGAATCAAGAGATCTAGATGAGCTAGTAACACGAATGAAAAATACTGTTTATGTTGACGTCATTTCCAGACTTTCAAAACCTTTCACTGCTGAAAAAATAGAAGCTGTTCTGAGAAGTCGTCTTGCAGATGTACAATATGCTCTTACTAAAAGTGGTGGTTCAGCTATTCTGGATATATATTATCTCAAGTTTTTGATTTGGAACTTGAAACTTATATTCAAGGGAAAAGTGTTGGAAAAACCATACGAGGAAATTGAACCTAAAATAAATTTGCATGCAGCAGAGCTAATTGGACAACGAGATATCATAGTGAAAGCTCTAGTTGCAAAGGACATTGAGGAAGCTGCATCCAATCTAGCCTCAAGTAAATTTGGAGACGAGATCACTAAAGCTGTTTCCTTGTATAATGAAAAAAAGAATATTCAAGTATTCGATACTTATTTTGATAAAATATTTTACAAGAAACTAGCGACTGCCATGAAAAAATCGGGAGAACAAGATGTCACTCCTCTAGTTGGAATGGATATAGATTTTTACAATTTACTGAGTGTACTTAGAGGAATATTCTGGGAACTAGATGATCAACAAATGCAAGATCTCATAGTGAGTTATACGAGCACAATTCCACGTGATCTGATCACAAGAATGAGTGCACTTGAGTTTGTAAGTGATGCATTTGATGAGCTTGCAAATACACGTTACAATAATCTAATTCCACAAGTGGACAATCCTATAGAAGCAATTGCACAATTCGAAAGGGCATTTGAGATTGAAAGTTATAAGGCTGCAAATAGGACTTTTACGAAAATGTTCAGTGTCTCAAATATCATTGGCATTTTGAAGTTAACAAATTATGAGGTAAGGAATTTGGCTGCAATCGCATTTGCAGTAGAACAAAAGATTGAACCACAAACTACGATGTCAAAGCTCATTTTAGCGGAATAGACGTCCATTTTCACAATATTCTACATATGACTAGCCTGTGATATGGAATTAGGTTCAAATCCCCTGTATCATAATATTCAAAAATTATGATTATTTGTTTATACACAAATTTTCATACCAAAATTATATATGATCCAATTGGGCAAAATTTTTGAAATGGCAGAAGCAGCAATAGCGGCATTCGGAGCGGCAATAGGAGTAGCAGTTGCATTAGCCATAGTATGTTTTGCATTACGTCAAGCAAGACCACATGGTCCCGAGGCTGCAGTAAAAGGATAGTATTTGTAATTAAGGGTTAAAGAACCCTAAACAACTTTTTACTTTTCACTGGATCCAATTAATCGTTGAAGTGAAAGTGTGGATCCTACTTTCTTTTTTATGAAACATTTTTCATAATATTGACAAGTCGTGCACTCTGGTGACGGCTCCAGTATTGGAACTTTTTTTTCACTTAACAGATCACTAAATACTCTAACTCTACGTATTGTTTCTTCAAACATATTTTGTCCTCTAACTAAAGAGAATGAAAATTCACCTCCCTTTTTGTTCAAATACACAATGATTCCTTCTACTTTATCGTAAATCCATAGACAAGCGTTTAGGTAAAGAATGTCACTAGCATAGGGATCCTGCAGTTCCTCATCTGCTGTTTTAAAAATAAATACAATGTCATCTACTATCATATCTACTTGTCCTTTTAGTTTAATTTCTCCTAAAGAAAATTCTCTGTCTTTTGAACCATATGGTGTTTTTTGTAAGAGAGGACCAATAAGCGTGTTAAAGGATTTATTAGTTCGAGATTCTTGTGGATCAGTTCTGTCATAATACGAACGCCTCAAACACCTAACTACTTCATAAAGATGAATAGTTTTTTTGTCCTCGGGATCAATTTTTGGTGCAACATCACTAGAAATATGCTTTAACGCATCTGTAATTGTCTGTCTGTAATTTCTATCTCCCATCATAATAGAGCCCTAGTTAATCTTGCCTCTAATAGACTTTATCGTAATTCACTCAAAATTATGGTTGGAAACTGAAAGTTACTGACGATTCATAGCCAGTTAATGCAGTAGTTGAACTGTAAATTGCTTCTCCATCCACTCGCCAATTTACAGTCTCATCATAGAGTGCAGACCAAAATTCAGGATTATTTCCGGTATTTTTTATCATAACAACCTCACCTAGTGTTGTTGGGTGGTCTTGTAGAAGTGTAAAATACCTTGAACCTGTCACCATTCCAATGAGCCTCTCTCCTATCTGGCCTGTCGCTACTTTCTCATTGTTTTCAAATATTTCGTACTTGATCATTTGTAATATGATAGGTTTTTTGTTAGGATTTATGACGTTGAATTTCAAGTCTAAATTAGCTTCTTTTTCCGAAACTGATAGAATAGAAAGATCAATTAATTGAACATCAATAGGCTGTATAATAACATCAGAACTAGGTTGCGGTAAAAGTGTCACACCTTCTGGTATTTTTTCCAAGAAGTTAGATCCAGAAAGGATGGCAACAACTGCAATAATTACTGCAAGGCCTACTACTGCTGCTCCTATTGCTGCTTTACGAACCAACAAGCCCATACTATCATTTATCCCTTAAATGTTAATCTGAAAAATCCATATAAGAAAAAAGTTATAGATAAATCATGCAATATTTCCAAGCAGTAAGAATAGGAAAAGAGAGGGCTAACAAGGCACAAATGACTCTTTTCAAACTAGCAGGATTTGCTATGTTAACTTTGACCACTAGAAAGAAAGAAGGAAAATTTTTCCCTGTTGGAGAAAGTGAACTTGTTGCTGTCATCAAAACTGCTGATGGTTTTGTGACGATACTAGTTGATGAAGATGGTTTCACAAAAGCTCAATCGAAAGCATTATCAGAAAACGAAGCAATGGAAATATTCAAGAAAGCAATAGACTCTGGTATACCTGAGTATAAAGGAACTCAAATTGAAATTTGGACAGAATCATATCCAATTGTTCACGGAAAAAAATGAAGTGTTATAATTGAGAACGTTATGGTATTACAATCTCAGTTCCCATTGGTAAACCTTTTATTGCTTTTTCTAAAACCTTGATATCAGCTTTAAGAACACGAGTTTTAATTTTGGATCTTTCAATTATTTTTAATGCAACTATATCCATCAAATCATAGCTACCTGCAATTGAGTCTTGATGTACTAAGAGTTTACGAAGATTTTTCAATTCAACACGCTTGAATAATTTAGCTTTTTTATTCTTGTTAGGATCAAAGTCGTAAATTCCATTGACATCAGTTGCGTTAAAAAAATTCGAGGCATGTATCTTTTCTGCAATAAGTGCCGCTGTTGCATTGGTACTCTGACCAGGGTGAAGTCCTCCCGTTATGACAATTAATCCACTATCTACTGCATGTCGAATTTCGTTTAGGTTGATAGGTGGATGAGGATAAGCTCTTCTACCAAGAGCGTAAATCAGGAGTTTTGCATTTAGTCTCGATACATCTATTCCTAATTCATCTAGTGTAGATTCATCAATGCCTGATGATCTAGCATGAGCAATGTAGTGTCTTGCTATTTTCCCACCACCTGCAACAACTACAGGTTGATAGTTCTTACTAATCTTAACTAAAAATGCTGCATAGTCTTTTAGAATTTTTGAACCATCCATACCAAAAATCCTACCTGATAATTTAATTACAATTCTTTTTTTCATGTTTTTCTTTTACCCAGAATTCTTTGTGCTGCAATTTCAACTTTTTTTCTATTTTTTTGTGGTGTGTAAACTCTTAGTATGCCCATAAACGCAGAAATTGCCGATACTAATGGGATTTTCGAAATCGGAAGCTCATATGCTTCAATTATGTTCGAACCACTCTTAGTCGTAAGCATAATAGATTGTGATTCCCTCTTTGATGGGGTCATAGGAATAGAAGAGGTAACTAAACTATCAACAAAAATTTCAGATTCATCAACTCCAGATATTTTCGAAATTTCTTTTCTTATCGCTGATGTCTTAATTTTGATGTGCCTACCAGTACGTGATATTATTTTTTCGTAAACACATTTCAAGAGTCTACGTTCTTGATAATCTGTTGCAAGTTTTTTTGCTTTTCTTAATTTCGAAGATCTTGATGAAAGTTCAAGTAATTTGGAAATCACGAACTCATCTGTTAATTTGATATACTCATCTAAGCTAAACGATGTTAAACCTAGTTCATCATCTGCAAGGTTCATCGATTCTAAAAGCATAACTTCTGCAGAACGAACAGTTTTGTGAAAGTATACAGCTTTGAACATTTGATATCGTGAGATCATCATAGATTCAAAAGAATATAGTGCAGATTTGTCCAGTGAAAGTTTTTTTTGATACACATCAAGTGATTGAATAAGTCTTTTAGAATCAATCTTAGCATGTTCTGCTCCAGTAAAATATCCATCACGTGGAAGATAATCCATTACATCAGCACTCAGAGTACCGGATATAATCTCGTTCATGAATGGAGATTTGGAGTTTCCAAAAGCAAGTAATGAAAGAAATTTCTTATCAAATCCAGCTTTTGATATTAAATCACCAATTTCCGTCTTTAACACTAATTGCTTTCCTATTTGTTCATGTGAGATCTTTTTCTTTTGAAGAACTTCTTCAAAGAGATGAGAAAAAGGTCCATGCCCTATATCGTGCAAAAGTGCCCCCAACCGAATGTTTGGAATATCATCTAAATCTAAAAGACCTTTATCATATAGAACATTCCCAGCTTGGCCAGCAAGATGCATTGCACCAAGTGAATGTTCAAATCTAGTGTGCTGTGCTCCAGGATAAGTAAGATGTGCACCTGCTAGCTGCCTAATGCGTCGTAATCTTTGGAATATTGGTGTATCAATTATTTTGAGTTCAGGTTCGAATATTCTAATAAACTCATGAATAGGATCAATTACGTCAAGATATTTTTTTGTCATTGTCGTAATTTCTTTGAAACAATTTTCATTATAGATTCATGAATCTCTCGCTTACTACCAGATGCTTGAACTTTTTTCCAACCATATACTTTTGTAAGTTTCCTATAAGTTTGAGATATTTTTTTTGCATATTCTTTATCTTTTTCAAATCTATCTCGTCCACTTTTTTTCCTAAGAAAAGAATCTTGTGTAGTTACATCAAGAATAATTACAAGATCTGCTTTTGGAAGACCCGCATCTAAGTTTTCAAGCCATCTTCTGTCAAGTCCATTCATTGTTCCATACACTATATTTGATTGATAGTATCTATTCATTATCAAAATATAATTTTTTGAAATGGCATCTCTCATTTCTTTGAGTTTCTCCCATCTATTTGCGGCTAGAAGACAGTGTACTACTGCTGGTGAAAATTTTCTTTTCCCATTAAGGTATTGTTTTATCTCTCGTCCTATAGGTGTTGAGTAATCTGGAAAATTAAATATCTTATATTTTTTTTTCTTTGTTCTAAGTGCGTTAGCCAAAAGCTTAGTTTGTGTTTTTTTTCCTGCCTGATCAGATCCTTCCAAAACAATTATCATAAAATTCTAATCGATTGTATACTAGATAAATTAAAAATCTATCAAGGTTTATAACTAAAAATTAGTTTATTTAGCAAATGGGATTAGTAAGGTACATGGCCAAAGAGGTTCTAAAAGAAATAGGCAACAGATCTCGTGAGTTTTATGAGTTTGTGTTACCTCCAGTTGATATGTATCTTGATGGTGATGATCTGATCGTGACGATAGATATGGCAGGTTTTGATAAGAAGGGCATTAAGCTACGAATTAAAGGGAACATTCTATCAATAAATGCCAAAAGAGAAGATGAGTATGATGGAACGATGATTTGGAGACAAAGACCTCAAGTCATTGACAAAAAGATCCGACTTCCTGCGGACATTAAAGAGGGGGAAGAGGAGATTAGTTCTGCAAAATTTTCTCAAGGTGTAATAACTTTGAAAATTCCTATAAAACACACTGGAAAAGATATTAACATAGAATGATCAGCGTTTTCTAAAAAAAGCAAAGGCGGACATTATCACAATAGCGCTTATCATACCCATAGAAGCTAGCATTTCATTTGATGACCAGATAAATGCAGAGCCAACAAATACTGCAGAGGAAAGAATGCTCCCTGACAGTAAAACATTTCCAGATGACTTGGTATTAAGACCTTGAAAAGATCTGTTGTCATCAAGAAAACGTTTTAACTCAGGAGCAATAGAAATTGTTGCATCAATTGATTTTGCAAATCGATTAAATGAATATTTTAATTCTTCAATATACGCATCTTTAACTAATTTTTCGTCTTCAAGAATATTTTTTAGAACTTTAATGAACTTGAAATTTACTTTATGTGTGTGATAAATTCCTTCTATTATAGATGCCATTCTCATATAAAGTGCCAAATGTTTCGGCAGCAAAAACGGAAACCTGCTCATCGTTTTATTTGCAAGCTCCATAAAGGCATTAACTTCCATTTCGTCTGGCTTTTTTCCGTGCATTGCACGAATCGACATATCAATTGCTTTTTCTATTAAAGTGCGATTAAAGTCTGGAACTAACATGCCTAAATCACTCATTGCGTTTACAGTTCTAGGAGGATCTTTCTCCACAAGGGAAAGATATAATCTGATTAATCTTAGCCGCGTGTCTTTGTCTAATCGCCCAACCATTCCAAAGTCATATAGAATTAAGGAACCATCTTTTGTTACTGAGATGTTACCTGGATGAGGATCAGCATGGAATATGTTATGACGTAATAGCATTGTAAAAAAGACCTTATGGACATCAATTACCAGTTTTTCTCTATCTATTCCTAGTTCATCTAGGGCTTTCACGTTTGTTATTTTTATACCAGGAATATACTCCAATGTCAGAACATTTTTGGTTGTATGATCGTCTATGACGGAAGGAATTATGACATTCTTGTGCGTCTTCATGTTGTTCTTTATACGTTTAAGATTTTGTGACTCCATAACATAATCCATTTCTTCATGTATTGTTTCAGTAAATTGTGAAAGCATTGCTTTTGCAGAAAACCGTAAGTTAGGATCAATAAACTTCATTGCAATTGGAAGAAATTTCTTGAGAATTATGAGATCTTCTTCTACAACTTTTTCGATTCCAGGTCTTTTAACTTTGATAACTACATCTTTTTCCTTTACTTTGGCGATGTAAACTTGGCCGATGGATGCACCAGAAATAACACTCTTATCAATATAATCGAAGTTTTGTTCTATTGGGCCTAAATCCCCCTCAATTATTGGTTTTACTTTATCAAAAGGGACTGCAGGAACATCATCTTGTAGTTTAGAGAGCTCTTCTAAGTAAGGTTGTGGTAGAATATCAGCACGTGATGAAAGCCACTGACCAAGTTTAATGTATACAGGACCTAAAGAAATAAACGCATTGAGGACTTTTTGTGCATTCTTTCTGTATTTTTCTTCATCTACGTTTTTTCCTTCTTTTCTTACCCAGTCTTTTCTATCTTTTTTTAGTCGTAAGACAAGGGGTAGAATTTTGAAGAAAATTTTAATAGTTCTTAATGAAGACACGTTAATCTTACTCTAGAAATTTTTTATAATTTTTGTTAGTGAATAACCTGCATATCCTAATGTAACTGCGGCTAAAAATCCAGCTAACACAGAATTTAATTTAAATTTAGAATTTTGAGTTTTGTAAATACTTGATGCTATCTTACTTCCAATAGCAGCACTTGTTAAACCAACTAATACCTCAGGAGCATCAAGTATAATATGACCTAATGGATCTTTTCGAGGATCAATCTTGTCCATATGAACTACATACTTGTCTTCATACTCTCGTATGTGCAAATTACCATACCTATACTGTTTGTGTGAACCATTTTTTTGACCTAATTTTGTTTCTTCAGCCTTTTCAAGCATAAAAGGTCGTACTTGTTTTGGGATTTGTATCTCGTCCCATCTCATAAACAAAAATTCTAATTATTGAATATATTCTTAGCTTACTTGCTTTGCTATCCTGATTTTTCTTTTTCTAAGAACAGTATAAGATAGCCCAGCAATGCCTGCAATAGCACCTAAAATTATTAATTGTGAAAAATCAAGGTCAGATTTCTCACTTTCTGACACATTATCAATGAATATAGTGGCATCGTGGGTTACAAAAATCTCATCACGAATTGAATCCTTGTATCTAACGATAATCTGAATATCATGCTCTCCAAATTTTGGTTCTCCTTCAAATTCAATTGGTATGTTAAATGGAACGGGTGAATCAGTTTCAATTTCGTCAATAAATTGAGTTGATTTCTTAAGATTAGAGTCACCTAATGGTTCTAATGTGATAAATCCAAATAATGCATCTTCATTACCCTCATTAATAATTTCGCCAATTACAATTTGCTTTCCAGATAAATCAATTACACGAATATTATAAATTGAAATATCGATTAATCCTTTAATGTAAAAATCAACAATTCGTGAAACAGTGTGTCGGTCTCCATGTGCATTAAAATATGTTATATCCATTGGAGCACGAAGTGTAACGCCTTTCAGAGATGCTGGAATATATACATCAACCTCTAAAAATTTGGATGTTCCTGGATCAATGTGTCCCACGTCCCAATTACTATCTAATAACACAACATTTTCTATATTAGTAACTGATTGAGTGGTTGATGAAATAGTGCTTTGAGTATTTTTTAATTCAACGTCAACACTAGAAAGTGGTGCTGTACCATCATTAGATATTTCAATTACTACATGGTTCACCTGTAATGAAGTTAGAAAAGGATCTAGAGCTCGTATGTTTATAATGCTGTCACCAGTTACTTTGAAATTAAAATCAAAAAATGCGTTTCTAACACCTGATTCACGAATTCGTGAAAAATCGACTTTGACAGTTCCTTGGTGTTGTTTGATTTGTGTTCCTTTCTCGATATTAACAAAGAAAGTTAATGTGATTACATCACCTGCAATCGCAGATGCTTCATTGTCTGCCAAAATTAATGCGCCTACACCATCATATGATGAAAATCCAATAGGTAGTGAAAGTTGTCCTCTTATTCCTGTAATATCCACGGTACCTACATTTGCAAAAACTACTGTAAATGGTACGTTTTTGTCGCCTGGCTCTACCTCAATCTTTTCCTCTGCAGTCCCAAAGTAAGCATCTAAAAATTTAACATCACCAAATTGTCGCTCAAAAGGAGAGCCTGGTATCGCAAATACATCTATCAGAACCGGTTGTCCAACCATTAAAACAACCAAAATAATTAAGATTAATTGCATCAAACTGTTACCTCTATCTTACTTGGAGCTTCTTCTCCTTCAAACGCACGACCATCTTTGATGGTGATAATTCTATCAACATCACCGAACTGCTCTCTTTCATGTGTCACTACAATGAATGTCTGACCCAATTTCTTTGCCATTGATTTCATCAGTTGAACAATTGTTTCTGCAGTTATAGAATCAAGGTTTCCCGTTGGCTCGTCTGCTAGGACTATCGTAGGTTTGTTAACTAGTCCCCTAGCAATTGCTGCTCTCTGAGCTTGACCACCCGAAATCCTATTAGCGCGTTTATGAGCTTGTTTTTCAAGACCAACACCTCTTAACAACTTTAGAGAATCCGTTGTTGCGCTTTCATCTGTTCGTTGGATTTGTCTTGGTAACATAACATTTTCTAAAACAGTTAGATCCGGTATAAGATTTGCAGATTGAAACACGAACCCTAATTTTGAATTTCTAAAAGCTGAAACCTCATTATCATCAAGAGTCATTGTGTCTACACCATCAATGAAGATTCTCCCATTAGTTGGGCGATCCAAAAGGCCAATCATATTTAATAACGTAGATTTCCCAGAACCTGAACTGCCAACAACTAAGAGAAACTCTCCTTTGTTAACAGAAAATGAAACATCTTTGAGTGCATTAACTGCAGTTTCTCCTTCACCGTATGTTTTATCCACATTTTTAATTTCTAAGACTTTGTCAGACAGTTCTCATCGCCTCTATAGGTTGAAGTTTAGTAGCTCTGTACGATGGATATATCGAGGCTACTATAGCTAATGCAAATGCCATTAATGCCGTCTGGACTGTTTTTTGCCATTGGTACGATACCTCTAACGCTAAGCTCCCTTCCCATTGCATTTTGGTTTCCTTTGCATAGATAGTATAAGATAACCCAAGAGCAGTACCAACACCCGCTCCTATCGCACCTATTATTACTCCTTGAAGTAAGAAAATAATAAGAATATCTTTTCTTTTAGCTCCAATTGCGCGCATTACTCCTATTTCACGTGTCTTACTTGTTACCAACATCATCAGAATTGTTACAATAGCAAAAGCTGACGACATCATTCCAAAGTAACCAATCATGTTAATCATGGCAATACCAGACCTAAAACCTCTAAGAGCATCTTCCGCAGATTCATCTATTGTCTCAGCTTTGAAATCATCATTAGGAAATGATGCTAAGAAAAAATTCTTAACTTCAACTGCTTTTGTAGGATCATTTAGCTTGACAAGAAGTGATCCTGTATCGCCTTTTCTATCTAGCATATCACGTAATGTATCAATATGAATAATTACACTGGTATCAAGTCCCTGTCCACCTGGAGTATTTGTAATACCAGTGACTATGAAACGTTTAAGCTGATCTTGTCCCCACCTGTCTACAATCTTTAACTTTAGACTATCTCCAACTTCAACTCCACCAAGATCTTGTGCAACTGTAGAACCAACAACTAATGAATTTCTTGAAAAAACATATTGCCCATCATAAATTGTTTCATGAATTGTAGAAACTCTTGTATCCCTAAAAGGATCGACACCAACAACGGGTATTTGAAATTCTTCAGTTTTTTGCCCGTATTTGGTAGCATTAATGGAAGCAGATGATGATAATCTAGGTGCAGCAGCTTCAACATAAGGAATTCTTTCAAACCAATTTACCAATGCCAAGTCAGATTTCTCAATGAAGTCCTCTTCATCTATCACGTATACGTCACCAAATCGATAGTCTGACATATCTCGAATTATTGCGTCATACAATCCTTGGAAAATTACAAAATTGACATGGATGACCAAAATCCCAATAGATACTGCCAAAACAGCGCCGATTAAACTCCCCCTCTTATTGGTTAGCATCCGGATAGCTAACTGAATCCGGTAATCCACAATATAATGAAAATAGTCTAATATTTAATGTATTAGATGATTAATATTAGTGTTTACGACATTTTTATAAATAAGAAGTATTGTTTTAATATAAAAGAAAGGAGAAATGTTAAAGATTGGACAAATTAGATATGCAGATTTTGCATATTTTGCTTGATAATTGTAGAGAGTCAGACAGGCAGATAGGCATTAGGATAGGGATTTCGGGTGGCGCAGTGAAAGCCAGAATCCAAAAAATGCTAAAAAGTCAAGTCATCGAGAAATTTACCTTAAAGATAGAACCACCAGTACTTGGTTACAATGTAATCTACATTGTAGTATCAGGCGAAGATCAAAATGACATACTGAAGCAAGTGAAACTAATCGGAGAACCATTCTTTGTAGTTCCTTGCGTGGGAGGTATCACAGTATGTAGTATAGTGGTTAAAGAGAATATTGAACAAAAAATTGACCTAGCAAAAAATTTGATGAGGGATGTTAGAGTACTTAGTATTTTTCAAGCTGAGAATCCTGGAATAAAGTCTGATTTAACACGAACTGATCTAGAAATAATTAATAATTTGATGAAAGATCCACGTGCAAAAATCGAAGACATAGCAAATTCAACAAAACTTTCCACAAAAACAATTACGAGGTCACTAGATAAACTACAAAATGATGAAGCAGTTCTATTTACTCTCGTTTATGATCCTGTTAAATTAGGAAAATACATTTCTTACGCGATTTTAGTATGGTTGAATACAGACTTGAAAGAAATATTACAAAAATTACAAGAAAAATTTTCGAGCTATTTTTTACAAAAGCCGTTTCTTGCAAAAAATCAAATTGTTTTATTTTTGTACAGTGATAATATATTCAAGGTTGATAATCTTACACAACAAATAAGAAAAAGTCAAGGGGTTGTATCGGCGG
Organism: Nitrosopumilales archaeon; assembly: GCA_016838825.1. Classification (GTDB taxonomy): domain Archaea; phylum Thermoproteota; class Nitrososphaeria; order Nitrososphaerales; family Nitrosopumilaceae; genus JAEHKU01. Next base: position 14,076 of record JAEHKU010000018.1, read on the forward strand.
ATCTATTCATACCAAAGAAGATTAATTTTCCTCAAGAATGGATCACAACAACAATAGAATCTGCAAGAAACTCAAAGAAACTTCATTTAATGTATCAAACAAATTAAATATCAAGTTTTCTTAAACGAATTACGATTCTAATGCGAAAGACAAGGATATTCAGTGGCAATATTTTATCACTCAGTATCTGCGATCTCACAATAAAAGGAAGAAAGGTAAAGCGAGAGATGATCGAGCATAGAGGTGCAGCAGCTATGCTTGCTTTTGAAGGATCCAAAGTAATTTTAGTAAAACAGTATCGTTTCCCTTACGGTAACGTCCTTGAGATTCCCGCAGGTACGATGGAAAAGGGTGAGGGCCCAAAAAAATGTGCTTTTCGTGAATTAAAAGAAGAGACTGGCTATAATGCCAAGAAAATGACACATCTAATAACGTATTATCCATCTATTGGCTATAATACTGAAGCTATCCACTGCTATGTGGCTTCATCTATTAAAAAAGTAAGCAATTTGAAACTGGATAAAGATGAAATTATATCTGTGAAAAAAATTGATTTTAAAAAATTGTTAAAGATGATCCTTGCAGGAAAAATTGTTGATTCTAAAACAATTTGTGCCGTTTTGGTATATGCAATAAAGAAAAAGCTATTGTAACACTAATTGTATACTGGTTTTACCAAGTCAGAGATATCAGACCAGCTCCGCTCGATTCGTTCTACTATGTATAATAAATCTAGAAAGTCAAGCGGAATTTGTTTTTTTTGTTCAAGTGAAGAACGCAGATTTAATACACGTTGTTGATGTCCTTTATGCAACGCAATTGCTTCTATTGCTAACGATCTATTGTTTTCTATAAATGCACTAATTGATTTCTCTTGTATGTTTTCTATTTTTTTTCCCAGATCGTAGATTTTCCGTAGGTTATTTTTATTCAAAGTAGTGCTTTGTATTGAGTTTGCAAATTCTACTATTGTGTCACCTGCTGTCTCAATTAAATTTGCAGCGACTCTATAATCTAGAAAATCAATGTTCTGTAGATTAAGTGCACTAGCTAACCTTTGATCTATCATCGTACTTCGAATTAACCTAACTAATAAAAAGTACTGTCTATCTATTTCATCATCTCTGTTTGGAATAGTTTGAAGTGTTGTTTTGTCCATCGAAACCAAGGTTTCTAGTGTATCTCGAAACATTCCCAAAGTAATAGAACTCATTCGTTTTAGGATTTTTCGAGGATTTAGGGTGGTTGAATCGAGAAGAAATTGCATATTAACATTTGTAGAGTCTTCTTCAACTATTTCCATTCCAACTAGTCTTCTCATTGAGCCACGAATTTTTTCACGATCTGGTGCAGAAATTGTAGACTTGCCTTTGATCCTAATTAGATCATATCCTAGAAGATATGCACCTGTTATATCCGCAACAATATTCTCTTCCTTTAGAAGAGGATACGAAATTACTAGTTCTTTTGACGGTCTGTTTACCTTGCTGACAGTAATTGAGAGACTGTCTGAACCTACATTAAGTTCGACTTCATCACTTTTCGCCAATTGATTTGCTTCAATCCAGTCCTTCGGTAATGAAACATGAATACTGCTTCCTATCTTTTGCAAACGGCGAATGAATATAGTCAGTTTAAATCAATTTAGATAGTTTAATGACTATTCTTATATTTTTCCAAAATTTAAACTCCTAGCATGTTAGGTAAAGCGTTCTGTCCATGTCACGTTACAGGATTTTTTAAAACACAAACTCGAACAAGGCCTGAATTCCAAGGTTCGTTAGGAGCTGGATTCTCAATTAAAGAAGGAATAACTACAAGAGTTAAGGTTACTCGTTCTGAAAAATCTAATTTTAAGATCCAAGTAAAAGGTTACCAGCCAGATAATACTGTGGTTTCAGAATTTGTAATCAAAGAATTTCTCAAATTTGTTAAAGGCAATTTTTTTGTTGAAGTAGAACATAACATAACAATGCCTGTTGGATACGGGCTAGGATGTAGTGCTGCGGTAGCATTGAGTCTTGCACTTGCATTGAATCAGGCTTTGAATACTGACTTGACTAACATCCAAGTGGGTGTTATAGCTCACAATGCAGAAATTCATTGTAAAACAGGGCTTGGTGATGTTCTGTCATCGTTTCATGGTGGTTTTGAAATTAGAACCAAACAAGGCGCTCCAGGAATCGGAAAATTAAAAAAAATCAAATCAAATTCTTCAGTTTTAATAATTTGCTTTTCACCAATATCCACTAAAAAATTCATCAGTGAAAAAATGGAGTCAGTAAACGGTCTTGGTGGAAAAATGGTTAACAAATTAATAAAATCGCATAATAATAATGAATTTCTTGATATGTCGATAGAATTTGCAAAGTACATCCAAATCGTCACACCGAAGATGTACTCAGTTATACATGATCTGCGTGAAATTGGAATAAGGTCGGGTGTAGCGATATTTGGTGAAACTGTATTTACTCTAGTACCAAATTCAATGGTAGCTAATGTTTTAGAAATTTTAAAAAAATATGAAGGTATCGTAATTAGATCAGAGATTGATAATGTAGGGGCAAAAGTGGCTTATACCAATTGATCCCAAAGAACCACCCAAGGGCAAAATCATTACTCGTTAGAGAGAAATTAGTTGCAGGTTATGAAAAGGGACTAGTAGCTAAAGAGGGCCTAATTGCGCACGGAAGAGGAGAAGCTTTTGATTATCTACTGGGCGAAAAGACCTCAAAAAATGCTGAAAAAGCAATAAAAACAGCAGCACTTTCACTAATTTCAGCGAAATCACCTGTAATTTCAGTAAATGGGAACGTAGCATCATTATGTGCTAAGGAGATAATTCAGCTAGCGAAAATCATTAATGCAAAAATAGAAGTTAATTTATTTTACGCAAACCAAAAACGGAAAAAAAGAATTGCAAGAATTCTGAAGATAAATGGTGCTAAGAAAGTTCTAGGTGTTGATTCTAAATCAGCTAAAAAAATTCCTAAACTAGACAGTGCTAGGAGAATTGTAGATACCAGTGGTATTTACTCTGCTGATGTAATTTTAGTTCCACTAGAAGACGGTGACAGAACACTTATGCTGAAAAAATTTGGTAAGAAAGTTATCACATTCGATCTAAATCCTCTTTCTCGTACAGCACAAACAGCTGACATTACAATTGTTGATGATATTAGTAGAGGAATGAGGAAACTTATACAGATATGTAGAAAATTAAAGAAAAGCAAAGTCAAGCAACACAATAGTTTTGACAATAAGAGAAACTTGGTAGAAGCTGTAAAAGAAATTAAAAAAAATTTAGAGAAGAGGGCTATCCATGCATAAATCCGTCAGAGATATTGTAACAAAGAAAAATATTAAAAAAATTTCTGTCCTCACTGCATATGACTATACTACTGCGTTGCTTTGTGACAAATCTAACATTGATATCATGTTAGTAGGAGATAGTGGAGGAATGGTCATGTTAGGATACGAAAACACTATTCCTGTTACAATGGATCAGATGTGTTTTTTCACAGAAGCAGTCAGTAGAGCAAGAGAAAAATCGCTTGTAGTTGCAGATCTTCCTTTCATGTCATACCAATCAAGCATAAATAATGCAATTGCGAACTCTGGTCGTCTTATCAAGGCGGGTGCTGACGCAGTCAAACTAGAAGGTGGCCGTGCTATTGCAGATACAATTGGTGCAATAGTAGAAATTGGTATTCCAGTAATGGGACATATAGGATTACAACCCCAAACTACGATACTATCTCAAGGATATCGAGTACAGGGAAAGACCAAAAACTCAGCTATAAAATTGATTGATGACGCGAAGGCGCTTGAAGAAGCTGGTGTGTTCAGTATAGCTTTAGAAATGATAACAAAAGAAGTTGCAAGAAAAATCACAAATACCATCAGTGTTCCCACAATAGGAATTGGTTCCGGTCCTTATTGTGATGGACAGGTTCTTGTTTTACATGATATGCTTGGATTATATGAAAAAATTAAACCCAAGTTTGTAAAAAAATACCTTTCACTGTCACAAGAAATAGTTAAAGCAGTTAGTTCATACAAAAAGGATGTAGAGACTGGAAAATTTCCTTCAAAAGATCATTGCTTTTCTATGGATAAATCTGAACTTGAAAAGTTAAAAAAAGAACTTGAATAAAAAAAATAAAATCAAGCAAAAACATCCTTCTTTAGATATTGTTAGCACACATGGTACAGAGTTTTCAGGGAAAAAAATAGTTCTATGTGTTGCTGGAAGTGTTGCAGTATACAAATCTATTGAGCTTGCAAGATTTCTTATGCGACATGGTGCTGATGTCAATTGTGTTCTAAGTGGTGCCACTACAAGACTAGTAAAACCGGATTATTTCAGGTGGGCAACTGGAAATAAAGTTGTAACAAAGCTAACTGGAGATCTTGAACACATACAGCTTGCAGATTACAGACAATCAGATTTAATCATAGTATATCCTTGCACTGCGAATATGCTTGGTAAATTAGCTAATGGAATAGATGATACCCCCGTATCTACCGTTCTTACCGTAGGACTTGGGTCCAAAATCCCAATTGTAATAGGACTTGCTATGCATCAATCCATGTATGAAAATGCTGCTGTTCTTAGAAATATTGAATTTCTTAGGAAGAAGGTTGATTTCATTTCGCCAAACATGATAGAAGAAAAAGCCAAGGCAGCAGAGCCTGAGGAAATTCTTGAATATGTATTAAGAAAGTTTGGGTTCTCTTCCAAGCTTCGTAATAGCCAGGTACTGATTACAGCTGGGCCAACTATAGAATACATCGATCCAGTGCGTGTAATTACTAACAAAAGCACGGGCAAAACAGGACTTAGCCTTGCTGCAGAGTTTGTTGCAGCAGGAGCAAAAGTGACTTTGATATACGGACCTGGACGGGAGTTACCTCCAAAAGTAGCCAAAATTATTCACATAGAGACAGTAAAAGAGATGCTTAATGCAGTAAAAAAAGAGATGAAAAAGAAATTTGATATTGTGATTTTATCTGCCGCAGCATCAGACTACATTCCAAAAAATTCGAGAACAAAAATCAAAAGTACGAAAAGACAATTTACAATAAAGCTCCAAAAAGCACCCAAAATAATAGATCAAGTTAAAAAAATTCAGAAAGATGTATTCCTTGTAGGATTTAAAGCCGAGACCCACATTTCAAAACAAAATCTCATACATCTTGCTAGAAAAAAACTCAAAGAATCCAATGCTAATATGATAGTAGCAAATGATATAGGCTCAGAAAAATACAAAAAAAATACGGACTTTAACAGTGTAATTATTGTTGATTCACGAAAGACTGTTCAATCAGGGTGGAAGAATAAGATTTTAATTTCAAAATTTATTCGCAATGAAATTGAAAAACGAATTAAGGAATAGAAATAAAAAAATCAAAAAAGCATTTATGAAGTTACTAATTTGCACAACATTATAGCAATAAACTACCAGCCTACAGGGAGAAACACATACGTGGTTATAGGTCTGGTAGTGTTCTTGCAGTCATAGTTTTCAAGATTGGTTTCTAATCTCACAGGCTAGTTTATTCTGACAACTCAGATTAAATTTTGTGAATATCGTTTGAAAAGAATTCCGCTTAGATTGTAATCAATTCTTTTGTAAACTTATGCATCACTTCAGGTATATCTTTTACAATCAAAGAGTCTTCAATCCTTACTCCGAATTTTTTTGGAAGATAAATTCCTGGTTCTACAGTGATCGCCATGTTTTTTTCTAACTTTGTTTTACTTTGTGCACTAATATTTGGAAGTTCATGCACTTCAAGACCAATTCCATGACCTGTAGAATGTAAAAAGTATTTACCATATCCTTTTCTTTCAATTATTTTTCTACATGCACTGTCTACAGATTTACAAGGTGTTTTTGTTCGTACAGCTTTAAGACCAGCCTTTTGTGACTCTTTAACAATTTCATAAACTTTCTTAGCTTCACGTGATATAGAACCAAGACCAAAAGTTCTTGTTGCATCTGACACATATCCTTTGTAGCGTAATGTAAGGTCAACCACAATCATATCGGAATCTGTAAACTTTCTTTTAGTTACTTGTGCATGGGGAAATGCGCCATTTGGTCCACTAGCTATGATCAGTGGATTTAGTGTTGACTCGTAACCAGTATCAAACATTCCATGTTCTATAGCATAAGACATCAAAATGCTCTGGAGTTCTACCTCCGATTGACCTTTTCTTATTACATTTGTACATACTTCAAACATTTCATCTATAATTTTAGAAGCCTTTTTGAGAATTGCAATTTCTGATGCGTCTTTGATTTGTCTGGCATGATAAAAGGGCACAGTTGAAGGTTTCACGATGGAAATAGATTTTTTTAGTGACCGTATCACATCAAAGTTGTTACTGTCTGTACACACCTTGCTTCCCTGTAGTTTAGATATGAGAGTTGAAAGAGCGTTTTTTCCCCTCTCTGATTTGACCACTTCTGAGTCAGTTGACTCATTTTTTGCACGATTAACCTCCAAAATTGGCGTGATTATGGTAGTTGTTCCATTTTTCTTTAAAACACATATTCCTTCACCCCAAAATCCAGTTATGTAAAAGAGGTTTTCAGGTTCAAAAGCAACTAATGTATCACATCCTACTTGATCACAAAACTTCAAAAGATTCTTTCTACGTTGGTGCATCGTCAGAATTTTGACTATTCTAAATTTATGTTTGATGCAAGGTTTAGATATTCAATTTATTGACTTTTTGCATGGAAGGGCAAAGGAAGAAGGTCGTTGCATTACTATCTGGGGGATTAGATAGTCAATTAGCCGTAAAGATGATGAAAAAGCAAGGGTTTGAAGTTTCTGCAGTTGCTATAAAAACACCATTTTGTGATTTTGATTGTGGGAGAGGATGTGGATTTGAAATTAGAGAAAGAGCTGACTCTCTTGGTGTCGATCTGAAAACAGTTTATCTCGGTGATGAATACATTGAGATGCTGAAGAACCCTAAACATGGCTTTGGATCTGGAATGAATCCTTGTATAGATTGCAGAGCAATGATGTTTAAAGCTGCAAAAAAACATATGGAAGAAATTGGTGCAGAGTTTATAATTTCAGGAGAAGTGCTAGGACAAAGACCAATGAGTCAACATGCTCCTGCATTGAAAACTATTGAG
>JAEHKU010000019.1 GCA_016838825.1 Nitrosopumilales archaeon
AGAGGATTCTGTTGATAGCGTCGCTCTTATGTTTACTAATACCAACTGTTAGTTTTGCACAATTAACTGATGCTCCAACAACATTAACAGTTAAACTCACTAGCACCGCCCCTTACAGCTTTAAAGCACCTGATGGTTCAACCATCATACTAGGTGAAGTAGAAAACACAAATAATTTTCCAGTTATGAGTGTGCAAATCTGGGCTGGCTTTTATGACGACCATAGTAAACAACCTTTAGAAACAGCAATTGGAACTACTATACTAGATATCGTTCCAGCTAATGGTAAAGCTCCGTATATCATTACTTCTCCAAGTAACAATGCCGCAATTACGAATGTATCAGTAAACCTAATAGGATTTAATTCTGCTCCAATAAAACCACAAGTACTAACAATTAGTCCTGGTCCCCTAAGACTTGGAGAAGGTCTTGCGCTTTCAGGAACAATAACTAACGAAGGAGAATCCTCAACAGATTTGACAAAAATTCACTTTATTTCATACGATGCTTTTGAAAGAATAGTAAGTATAGTAACTGTAGAAGTAGAGAATATTGATGCAGTAAACTCAATTGATTTCAAAATCACTTCTGACCATAATGAACTAGCGCTTTCATACAAAATTGTTGCAGAGTCTAAGAACTATCAATCTATAATGTATCAAATAACTGATGTGCAGCTTAGCTCTGCTACAAAATTAGTGACAATTAATAATGTTGCAGTTACTGATCCTCAAGGAAATAAATTCTCTGAACTAAAAATAACTTCTCCTGTTCATATAACCGGCGATATATGGTTCAGGACTTCATCAGACATTGAATCGATACAACAACCATTCGTTTACTATGTACAGATCATACAAATTGGTTCCAAGGGAGCGGTAGAATTTATTGGCTTTACAGAAGGAAACTTTGACAATGAGGTAAATCAAGTTCCAACGGTTGTATGGACCCCAGAACACGAAGGACCATTTTTCATCCAAGTTTACGTGTGGGATCCCGATGCTAACCCACTTTCGACTCCAAGTTCCGACATAAATCTTGTATTAGTAACATAGTACATTTAATTTAAAAAAAGAGACAATAGAATCATGTCACAATTCAAGCTAGTAGCACTCGGTGGTACTTTTGATATTATTCACAAAGGACATATAGCATTACTAGACAAGGCATTTTCAATATCATCAAAGACCATAATAGGTCTTACAAGTGACGAGTTTGCATTAAAAAAAGGAAAGCAAATTGCACACAGTTATTCTCAGAGATTAGAATCATTAAAAACTTACATTGAAAAAAAATTTCCAAATTCTAAATTTCAGATAAGCAAACTTGATAATGATTTTGGACCAGCTGTTATTGAGGGTGCAGTAGAAGCCCTTGTTGTTAGTGAGGAAACAAGTAAGCAAGGTGAAATACTCAATAATATTCGTCGCCAAAAAAATTTGTCAGCTGTAGAAACTATCGTAGTTCCTTTGGTTCTAGCTAAGAATGGTGGTCCTATATCTACAACAAGAATTAAAAATTCAGAAATAGATTCCGAAGGAAACTTGCGCTGAGTTGACAATCAACTTGTCTAACTTTGAGTAAGTGAAATAAAACAGCTAATTTTGAACAATTATCGCTTGACAATCATTGATCATATGATCAGGAATATTGCAAAGGATGTAACTGATCTAAAAGAAGGGCTGAATCCTAAAAACTTAGCATACTGGTATGATAAAATTGTGAAAGAAGCCAAGGAAATGGCTCCCCCATGGCTTACTGACAAAATTAACGTTAAGCAAGACCCAATTTTACATATGAAATTTAATGTAGATATATCAAAACGAGCAGTAGAATATTTCATTATGGCAATTGATAATAATTTGGATGAAATGCCGTATTCTACTAAATTATATTTTCTAAAGACCCAAGATGTAATTTCTGACGAAATGGATAAATCTTTAGTGTAACTTTTCAGACTTTGTAATTTCTACTACATTATCAATAATTTTAGCACTGTTTAATTCGTGATGCTTTTCAATAATTGATTGGATAAAATCAGCAAACTTCTCTGCTTGTTCCTCATCTTTTAAAAGAACACTGTGGGCAGACTTGTCTTTTAGAGAAAGGATAATCTCATTTTCAACAACATCCAAAATTCCAGTAACAAACATTTCCTTTCCATCTTTATTAAAAATTAAGCTACCAAGCTTTTTGGCTTCATATAGGTCACTACAAATTATTTTCTCTTTTAATTTCATTTGAACATATACTTGTCCACTTTGTCTCTGGCCTTTTCTCTTTCTTGTTGATGTTTCTTAAGAAATTTGTTTATCTTTTCAATCAAAATTGATTTCAATTCTCCTGTTAGTAATTTTCCAGATTTGTAATCATCATGGAGCTTTTTCAATTTCTTATCATCTGGTTCAAAGAAGATGCGTAGATATTGATATGAAATATCAACGTCAGGATTTCCTCCCTTTTTTCTGTGCTCTTCAATAGTGGGTTGTCCACCCGAAAATGCATATTTGTTTATTTTCTTTTTGACAACTTCTGGTGTATCAGTTGTGTATATTGTACTGTTGTCATCTGAGGCAGACATCTTTCCTCCAGTACCTAATAACGATGGAATCATGATATTATGGATCAAAGCTGGCTTGGGGAGACCCAGTTTTGGTGCGATATCTCTCGTTATACGAAAGTGAGGATCTTGGTCTACTCCAAGGGGAATTAAAACTGGCCTATCTTCTAAGAAACAAGGTGCTGATTGTAATGAGGTATAGAATATCATGCCTACGTTAGTCTGATTAGTAAAACCAAATACTGCTTTTGTATTTGAAAAATTAATTTTCTTCGCAAACTTCGCAGCTATTGGATAAAGAGACTCGATGTTTTTTGTATCGATAATAATCTTGGTATTATTCGGTTTAAATCCAAGCGCTATGAAATCAAGAGCATTTTCGTATGCAAATTTGTTTGCATCTTCCAAGGTAAGTTTTGATTTCGCAAAAAATTTTTCATCGTCAGTAAGTTGAAAATACATATTTGTCTTGAACTTATCTTGCAGCCATTTTGCGAAAACCCATGGGACTAGGTGTCCAATATGCGTATGGCCCGATGGGCCACGTCCTGTATAAAGAAAAAATTTGTTACCTTTTTTGTAATCATTTAGAGTCCTTGTTAAATCTCTGTGAGAGAAGAATATGCCTCTCCTTAGCATGAAATGAGATTCTCCAGCAATTTTTTCTATTGTATTAAGTAATTGTCTAGAAATTTTTTCAGTACCAAATTTTTTAATCAGCTTGTTATAATCAATTTTACCTTCAACATGCCATGGTGTCACAATAAAATCATCAGATGACATTCATCATTCACTTAGGTCAAGGTTTAAAAAGTCTTTTCCGTTCTTTCTGCTAGTGTCTCAAGTCTTCCATCCTATTGAGAAAAAAATTATTTTAGCAGTAAGAACAGATCCATCATTAAATAATCCTGGTACTTTAAAATTTCAAACTGGTCTATCAGATGATCAAATAAGACGTGGTATTGAATGGCTCAAACTCAAAAATTTACTAGAAGTTAAAGAATCCAAACAAACTGTTATTACTCTAGGCGAAAATGCAATTAAGGCGAGAGAGAATGGTTTACCGGAAAAAAGACTACGTAAACTAGTTGATGAAGGCCCTAAATCACTTGATGAAATAAAAAAAGAATTGCAGGAGGATTTCAGTGCAGCAATAGCCTATGCGAAAAAACATGATTGGGTTAGGATAGAAAATGGACTAATTCATCCTAAAGCACCGCTAAAGCCGTTAGCGGAAGAAGACTTTATTTTGCACTTGGGAACGGGCAAAAAACCAGTTGATCAACTTAGTCACTTTGATAAAAAATCTGTTGAGTATCTAAAAAGAAGACCTAAATTTATCAACGAGAAGGTTTTGACTTCAATAACATTTGCTCTTACTTCTTTAGGTAAAAGTATCGATATCGATGCAGTTGCGTCCGGTGCAATCGACGTTGAGGCAAGTGTTCCACATACAGTTGTTTCTAGAATTCATCCTTTGAAGGAAGTGATAAATGAAACCAGAGAGATCTTTGTCAGTCTTGGATTTTCTGAAGTTTTAGGAAATTTAATCCAGCCAAGTTTCTGGAATTTTGATGCGCTCTTTACACCACAAGATCATCCTGCAAGAGACATGCAAGATACATTTTATATCAAAGATAAAACTACTGCCAAGTTTGCAACTGCTACTCAAATAAACCAAGTTTCACGTTCACATAAAAATGGATGGGGATATAATTGGGATATATTAGAAGCAAAGAAAATGGTTCTTCGAACACACACTACTTGTGTTACTATAAAGTATCTTGCAGAGAACAAACCAGAAGATGCAAGAATATTTTCATTAGGACGGGTCTTCCGTAATGAAAAAGTCAGCTACAAACATCTTTTTGAATTTAACCAAGTCGAAGGAGTTGTAGTAGGGAAAGATGTTACACTTCGAGATTTGATGGGGATACAACGAGAATTTTATCATAGGATGGGTTTAACTAAGATTAAATTTTGGCCTACTTTCTTCCCATACACAGAACCATCATTACAATCTATGGTCTACAACAAAGAACTAAACAAGTGGGTTGAGCTCTTTGGTATGGGAATTTTTAGACCAGAGGTAACAAAACCACTTGGTATAACAAGACCAGTTTTGGCATGGGGCGGTGGTATAGAGCGAATAGCTATGTTGAAGTACGGCCTGGAAGATGTACGTGAATTTTATAATAATAATCTCAGTTGGTTAAGAAGTGCAACAAGATGCCAGTAGTGACATTATATCTTAACAGATTACGAAAGCTAGTTGGCGTAAATATTAACAAAAATAAAATTATCTCTACACTTCCATTCCTTGGATTAGACATAGAAGAACAAACAAAGGAGTATGTTCGTGTAGAGTATAGTCCTAATCGTCCTGATTATGCTACTGATTTTGGCGTAGCGATAGGATTACAAGGATTACTTGGAATAAAGCGAGGACTCGCAAAATTTAATGTGAAAAAGGGAACAAATTTCTATCAACTAAAGGTGGATCCTTCTGTTACTAAAATTCGACCCTTTGTCACTGCAATAGTAGCAAAAAATGGCAAACTTGATGATGAAACGATAAGACAACTAATCACACTACAGGAAGATCTTCATTTTGGGATAGGGCGACACCGAAAAAAATCTTCTATAGGAATTCACGATTTAGATAATATATCATTCCCTTTGCGATATATCGCAGTTAGTAAAGATCACAAATTCACTCCACTAGAATCCACTATACCACTTACTGCAAAAGAAATTTTGGAGAGAACTGATGTAGGAAAACAGTATAGTGGAATTCTAGGAAGTACTTCAAAAGTACCAATGATATTAGACAGCAAGAAAGAAACAGTCTCTTTTCCTCCCATAATAAATGCGGCACTCACTACAATATCTCCCACTAAGACAACTAATCTACTCATTGAGGTTACTTCTACTGATAAAAGTACTGCAGAAGACACTCTTTCGGTAGTTGCAGCCACTCTTCAGAATGCTGGATTTGATCTTTATTCTGTAAAAATTAGCGGTGGCAAAAATTCAACCCCCTCTCTCAAAAACAGAACTATAAGACTGGATCCAACTCTTATCAATAAAACATTAGGTCTTCGTCTTACTCCCGCCACAATTTGTGCATGTCTTAGAAGGAGTAGATTGGATGCAACAATAAAAAATTCTAAAATCGTTTGTACCATTCCACCGTTTAGGTTTGATATACTTGGCCCTATGGATCTTGTAGAGGAAGTCACTCTAGGTTATGGCATAGAAAATCTAGAATCTTCCTTACCACCTTCAGTTTCTATTGGTCACAAAGATATTATCACAAAAGATCTAGATCGATTAAGCCTTGTGATGATAGGACTAGGATTTTTAGAGGCATTAAATTCTAGTATGGTTAGCAAGAAAGTTCAATTTGAACTGACTTCACGAGATTCGTCTAAAATGATTGAAATTATTGAATCAAAAAGTCAAGAACATACTGTTCTTCGTGATGCTATACTTCCTGGTTTATTGGAAAATTTATCAAAAAATATTCACGAGCCATATCCCCAAAAATTGTTTGAGACTGGTGTGATTTTTTCTTCAGCAAATCCTATCAACGAAGATATCGATCTAGCGTGTGTTAGTGCATATAACAATGCAAACTTTACAGAAATGAAGTCAGTATTACAATCAGCTTTAAAGATAGGATTTTCCATAAAATGTGAAACAAAGACTTCACACCATCCCATGTTTTCAAGTGGTAGAACTGCAGACGTTGTAGTTAATAACAAAGTCATTGGAAGAATTGGAGAGATCGATTCGAAAGTTATTGATAATTTTAAGATTCGAGTGCATGTAGTGGGATTTGAGATCAAACTCACTGGATTAATATTTGACAATGTCATAAATTAAGAGCCTACAAAAGCACGCAGACGGACTGGAATGATTATGATGATTTTTGGTCCACCCAGGCGTGGGACATTGGGCACCCCGGAATAAGAACAAGAATGAGGATATGCTATGGCTACCAATGAATTTTTGTGGGTCAGATCCGGGGAACATTTTTTTAAATTAAATCAAAAATTAGTCATATTAGGTTTGAGAACGATAGATTTATTGATATATTTCTAGTGTATTACTAAATCATGGCAACTGCTTATGTCTTAATTAATTGTGAACTTGGATCAGAAGAAGATATTATCAAACAACTAAAAGCTTTAGATGGTGTAAATGAAGTGCATGGGACTTTTGGTGCATACGATGTTTTGGCAAAGATTGAATCACCAACAGTAGAATCGTTAAGAGAAACAATTACTTGGAAAATTCGCAAAATCGATAAAATCCGTTCAACTCTTACCCTTATGGGTATTGAAGAACAAATGTAATAATTCCCTTTTTGTCGCAATACCTTTAAGCTGGCTTGTATTTTTTTTCTAGGTGCTTCTAAATTTTATTTTTCTAAATAAAATAAATGATTTAGAAAGGCGTTTTGCAGAATTTGATTATATCAAAAAAATGGGTGAATTTTATAAATTCTGGATTAAAAAAAACTTTTCAAAATCATTTGATATACAATGTGACCAAATGATTGTTCATGAAAGAGGTTTTCTTCGAAGATTGGACGTAGATTCACTTTTAGAAGATCACAGAAAAAGAGGGGAAGAAATTTACCACTTTTATCTTTCTTTTTTTAGGCCATTATGGACAGATTGTATAGGATGTGAAGGTTATTACGCAGAAAATTTTGGCATGGTGTTGTGGGATGAACCAGATGATAAAAATGATGTCTCATTTTTGGCAGAAAAAAACTGTACCAAAGTTTCACATGAACTGGCTCATGAGTTGTTAAGACAAGAAGGTAACAAACAGTATATGGAATTGGTTCATGATGTTTGGGATAAACACTTATTCGCATCATTATCCTATGAACATTATAACAGTAACTTTGAAAAGACTACTCAAGACAAAGCATTGTTTTCTACAATTAACACATCAGAATTTTAGTTAAAATTTTTACAACTAGAAAATAAGTTGAAAACTAGAATCTAGCACTTGATTACCGAGTAAATTCTATTTTCAAAGACAGCAATCTTGAAATCCAATCTATTTTCAACGTCGTTCTTGCGAGATTTGCTTAACTTTTCTAATAAAACAAGTGAGTCACCTTTGAAACCTACCGACGAACCATAAATTCCATCCATAAGCATTGTTCCATGTTCACCTTTTTTGATATCATCTACAATATCATAGAATTTTTGAACTTCTTTTTTAGAAACCGCGTTTCCAGTAGATTTGTTGAAAGCAACTGCAATATACATTCCGTTGCTTTTCGTAGCAACATGTATTTTGTGGTTTTTACCAGACGCACCTTTTATTTTATCATCAATCAAAATTTCACATTTATGATATAGACTTGAAATATAAGCCCAGAAACGATAGATGGCATATTTTCCCATAGGGTCTTCTTCGCAATCAACAAAAACCTTGTGAAGAACATCAAGTGCGGCCTCATTCATGCTTTGTAGCCTATCTTCAATTTTACCTCTTTCAAGAAGACTAGAATTAGAATCCTTAGCTATTTTTTTTAATATGAAATCTGGAAGATTATAGTTTTTTAAACTTGTAACATGTGTTCCAGCTCGAGCTAAACCAAAACTAGGAAAACTACTTTTTACCATAACCTATAATTTCTCCACAATAAAGAGAAACAGATTGTTTTCAGCAGATGCTCCACAAAACACAAAAGTTTAACGCTTGGTTAACTTATAACTGTTAGTAAAACCACTATAGTAAATATCGAGCAACGCTTATACCATAACAAACATTTTGTTCTCATTCACATTTAGAATAAAAAATAATTTTTTTATTTTGAATATTTGATTTGATTTAACTGAACACAAATTTTTACGAAAAACACTCAACGGTTTATAAATATTAAATCCTCTTAAATTGATGTTGAGATATGGAAGTAGAGACTACACCCTCCTTAGTTTCTAGTGTATACAAAAAGACTGAGGAAAATATTTCTAAATTTAGGAAAATAGTACCAAATCCGTTAACACTCACAGAGAAGATACTAGCAGGACATCTTGAGGAAATACAAGGTACTAATTTTGCAAGTGGCAAAAACTATGTTTTTTTTAAACCAGATAGAGTTGCTTTGCAGGATGTAACTGGCCAAATGACTATTTTACAGTTTATGCAATCAGATCTAAAAAAGACAGCTCTTCCTACTACGGTACATTGTGACCATCTAATACAAGCAAGAGTGGAAGGAGAAACTGACACAAGAATGGCACTTGATGAGAACAGTGAGGTGTACAAGTTTCTTGAATCAGCATGTAGAAAATATGGAATGGGCTTTTGGAAACCAGGAGCAGGCATTATTCATCAAGTAGTTCTAGAAAACTACGCATTTCCAGGAGGTCTTATGATAGGTACAGATTCGCATACACCAAACTCTGGTGGCCTTGGTATGCTAGCTGTAGGTGTAGGAGGAGTAGATGCAGCTGAAGTAATGATAGGACTACCATGGGAGCTTTTGTATCCTAAACGCATTGGGGTTTACCTTACTGGAGAACTAAATGGATGGGTTTCACCAAAGGACGTAATATTGTATGTTGCATGGAAACTGACGGTTTCTGGAGGAACTAATGCAGTCATTGAATATTTTGGACCTGGCACCAAGTCGATAAGTTGTACGGGAAAGGCTACTATAACAAATATGGGCGCTGAAGTAGGAGCTACATGTTCTGTTTTTCCATATGATGAAAAAATGGAAACGTATCTCAAATCAACAGGTCGTGAAAAAATAGCTGATCTTGCGAATAAACATAAAGAGTTGTTGACTGCAGATTCCGAGATTGAAAATTCTCCAGAAAAGTATTTTGATAAGGTAATCGAAATCGATCTTTCAAAGTTAGAACCTCATATTGTAGGACCCCATACACCCGATCTTGCAAGACCAATCTCTCAGCTTGCGAAAGATGTAAAAAATAATAATTATCTTGATGATATCTCAGTGGCTCTCATAGGTAGTTGTACAAATTCCTCTTATGAAGACATGACGAGGGCTGCAAATGTGGCGGAGCAAGCAGCAGTCAAAGGAATCAAAACAAAGATTCCACTTCTAGTAACTCCTGGCTCTGAGCAGATACGGGCGACTATAGAAAGAGATGGACAAATGAATTCTTTGAAAAGTATAGGAGCAACTGTTTTAGCTAACGCATGTGGACCATGTATAGGACAGTGGAAAAGAGCTGAAATTAAAAAAGGAGAACCAAATACCATAGTAACTTCATTCAACAGAAATTTTCCAGGCAGAAATGATGGAAGAAGAGAAACAATGAGCTTCATGGGAAGTCCTGAATTAGTTATAGCTTTAGCCCTTGGTGGTAGACTTTCGTTTAATCCTCTTAAAGACTCGATTACTGCACCAGATGGTACTGAATTAAAACTTGATCCTCCTAAAAAAGCTCCAGAAGTACCAGCAAATGGATTTGTGAATGCAAAAGATGTTTATGTTCCTCCATCAGAGAATCCGGAAAGCATTGAGCTCGTTATCAATAAAGATAGTAATAGGCTACAAAAGTTGCAACCTTTTTCCAAATGGAACGGTCAGGACTTTGAAGAGCTTCTTATCTTGACAAAAACAAAGGGAAAATGCACTACGGATCACATCTCTCCCGCTGGTACTTGGCTAACATACCGTGGTCACCTTGATAAGATAAGTGACAATCTGTTACTTGGTTCAGTTAATGCTTTCAATGATGAGGTGGGTAACGGAAAAAATTTGCTTAGCAGTAAAATAGAATCCTTGCCACATATTGCAAGACAATACAAGGAAAAAGGATTGAGATGGGTGATTATAGGAGATACTAACTATGGGGAAGGAAGTAGTAGAGAACATGCTGCTATGACACCACGATATTTGGGATGTGCAGCAGTAATAGCAAAAAGCTTTGCACGCATACATGAAACTAATCTGAAAAAGCAGGGAATACTAGCTGTTTCATTTGATAACCCAGATGATTATGAGAAAATAAAGGAAACTGACAAAATAAGCATAGTTGAACTAGATAAATTCCAACAAGACCGACCTCTTAAATGTAGAATACATCATGAGAATGGAAAGAAAGAAGAGATATTACTTCATCATTCCTACAGTAATTTCCAGATTGAGTGGTTCCGTGCGGGTTCTGCCCTTAACATACTTCGTTCAAAACAGAAGAAAAATAGATGTAAATAAAAAATTAATTAACGTGGGGCCGACCGGAATCGAACCGGCGACCTACGGGTCACTGCAGCTCCAAACTTACATCATATTTTAGTCAGTAGCTTAGTTTAACCTCTGGAGCCCTTAGCGGTGATCAATTCATCTTACTGTCGCCCTACCAGGCTAGGCTACGACCCCACACCATAGAAAAATCTGAACTTGAATTTTAATTTACTTGACTCAAGACTTATTTTGAGATCAACTTTTACAACAATTAGCATGGTTCGCCCTTTAATGTTTATTATGGGTGCAATTCCGGTAATTTTTGCTATACTTATAGTCATTCCAATGATTATGCCATCAGGTGTTCCGATTGATGCAGCTAATTCTAATGACGTATTATCACTAGAATTTAGTAAACAACAAATGCGCAAAGTTTCATTTGGCATAACAGAACGATTAGCTGCTGAAAGAACTGAACTCCTTTCAATTCAAAGTGATGCTGATGTAATTTACAGTGTTACAAATGATGGTTATCCTGAACCAGACAAAAAATCCAATCTCGATAAAAATCAAATGAAAAAACTTACAGCTCTAATAAAAGAAACTGGTTTTATGAAAATCCCAACTGATTCATTTCCTATAAGAGAAGATGTGACTGAATTCAAAAAGTTTGGGCTGAAGATTACACTAAATGGTGTTACGCAGCAAGTACAATGGCCAGAACAGAATGCAACAGAAAAATTCATTCCACCTATTCTCTTTGCTGTTGAAACTGAACTACAAGCAATAATCGACCAAATAATAGATAAATAACGTACTGGAGGATCAGTAACATGATACCACTTTCTGGTGACATTCCAAATTCTAAGGGAGTGATTACTGAAAAAATTGGCTCTTATTCTGTTAGACGTGGAACTTCTACTCTTAAGCGTGGTCTTGCTCATATGCTGAAGAATGGAGTAGTCATGGATGTTACTACAGTTGAGCAAGCTCGAATTGCTGAAGAAGCAGGGGCTGTATCTGTTATGGTTCTAGACAAACTTCCATCTGATGTGCGAAAAGCGGGTGGTGTAGCACGAACAGCAAGTATACGAGTAATTCAAGACATTATGGATGCCGTAACGATTCCTGTAATGGCAAAATGTAGAATTGGACATGAGTATGAAGCTAAAGTTTTACAAGAAGCAGATGTTGACATGATTGACGAATCTGAAGTATTAACTCCTGCAGATGAGTTTCATCATATATGGAAATGGGATTTTACCACACCATTTGTTAATGGAGCAAGAAATCTTGGAGAAGCACTTCGTAGAATAGAAGAAGGTGCAGCAATGATAAGAACAAAAGGCGAGCCAGGAACAGGTAATGTTGCAGAGGCTGTTATTCACATCAAAAAGGTCAACGAACAATTACGAAAAATAAAATCAATTTATGATTCAGGTGATAAACAGGAACTAATCCAAATGGCAAGAGAACTCAAAGTTTCTTATTCAATGGTTGAGGAGACTGCGAGCATTGGACGCTTACCGGTTGTGAATTTTGCTGCTGGGGGAATTTCAACTCCTGCTGACTCTGCATACTTGATGTCTCTTGGATGTGATGGAGTCTTTGTTGGTTCTGGTGTATTCAAGGCCGAGGATGCAAAAGAAAGAGCGCGAGCGATAGTTTTGGCTACGACTTTCTGGGATGAGCCAGATAAGGTCAAAGAAGCTCAAAAGATGATCGATGAGAGACATTCGATATTAGGTCTAGATGTAAAAAATTTGGAATTGAAAATGCAAGAGAGAGGAAGCATGTCATGAGTGGAATTAACATTGGTGTATTAGCTGTTCAAGGAGATGTTGTTGAAAATTTAATGTCCACACGGCTAGCTATTAACGAACTTGGAATGCAAGGAATTGTGAATGAGATAAAAAGCCCAGACCAAATCTCAGAACTTGATGGTTTGATAATTCCAGGTGGTGAAAGTACCATGATTGGTCATCTTTCTTTAGTAAATGGTACACTAAAGAAAATCAAGGAGAAAGTAGAAGCAGGTATGCCGGTATTGGGAATTTGCGCTGGCATGATTATGTTAGCGAAAAAAACAAAAGATCGTGTTGTGGGTGAGATGGATCAACCTTTACTGGATGTTTTGGACATTAAAGTAGAAAGAAATGCATTTGGGAGGCAAGGAAATTCTTTTGAAGCAGAAATTTCTTTGGACAACATAGGAATTTCAAAGTTCAGAGGAGTATTCATTCGTGCACCAGCAGTTATAGATGTTGGAAAAGATGTTCAAGTGATATCAAAATTCAATGAAAAAACTGTTGCTGTAAAAAAAGGAAATATAATCTGCACGGCATTTCATCCCGAATTGACAGAAGATCTTTCACTTCACAAATATTTTGTTTCTAACATAAATAGAAAAAACTAAAATTCTAGTCAGTGTGGCTTGTTTTTACAAGACATTCTTTACTGGTAAGCTCAACACCGTATTTTTCGGTTTCCCAAATCTCCAAATCAACTCGTCGATTCAAAGCATTACTAATTTTGTTTCCTAAATGAAATGCAAGCTTTTCAACAGTTCCTAATCCAAATTTGTCAGTAATATTTACTCCCCTAAAATCTTCAAGAATTTCCTCAACTTTATCTTTGATAGTTTTAAAATCTAAAAACTCGGAAGTTGTTTCAACCTTAACAATAATTTCGACGTTATTGTGAGGATGATCTTTTTTACAGCGATCTTCAATTTCTGGAACATCTTCTATACGATGTTCATAATTTAGTTTAGTGCGATATGTTAGTCTCATGTAGTAATGCTAAATTAGGGTAATATAAAAAATAAAACAAAAAGATCCTGCTAAACATAGGATTAAAATATTTTCAAGACTATATTATTACATGAGACTAGGTTCTAGTCCTGTTTTTTGTGGTAATGATGTTAGAGAAACAATTTGATTCTGGTGCATTATACAATAGGATCGTTCACTATTATATTGACAAAAAAAGATATTTAAAAGAAGATGCAAATCGAATAGCTCAAAAAATAGTTCAGAGAGAGCTTCAAAGACGAACCTGTAAGAATTCTGAATGTCACCACTCAATTGATAATCACATTCGAAATCAGGGTACATGCCTTGTGTTAGAATGTGATTGTACCAGCTTTGTAAAATAGTCTACATTTTAAGAACAATTTTGCCAAAATGATTGTTTGATTCCATTCTTTTATGTGCAAAAGATGCATCACGTAATGAAAAGATAGAATCTATTATCGGTCTAATTTTTTTTGTTCTCATAAACTTGTGCATTTTGATTAACTGAGACTTTGTTCCCATGTATGTTCCAAGAATTTCTAATTCTTTGCTGTATACAGTAGGAACATCTACAATTGCCTTTGGACCCGAAGTCTGACCACATACTACTAACCTCCCTCCTTCTTTCAAAACTTGAATGCTCAACGGCCACGTCTTGGCTCCAACGTGATCAATTACTGCATTAACACCCTGCTTTTTTGTATGTTTTAGAACTTGAGTAACTACATTAGATTTGTTCCGATCTATTACAACATCCGCTCCTATCTTTTTTGATTTGCTAATCTTTTTTGCATTTGACGTGACAGCTATTACTTTGAGTTGCATTGCTTTTGCAAAAAGTATTGCAGCAGATCCTACACCACCATTTGCTCCCCAAATTAGTATCCAGTCACCTTTTTGGCATTGACATTTTTCTAACATATTCCAAACAGTCAAGTATGACACATTGAGTGCACAAGCTTCTATGTCTGAAAACCAATTTGGTTTTTTGACAATGTTAGATTTGGGAACTTGAATTAATTCAGCGTATCCACCATTATAGTTGCTAAAGCCTCCTATCATTGTAGACGGAAGTAGTGGGTCAGGATTTTCTAGTACGGGATAAACTACTACTTTGGCACCTTTTCTAAAATTTCCAAAACCTTGTTTCAAAGAGCCGCATATGTCACAACCCAATATGTGAGGAAATGTAATTTTTTTCCCTGGAATTCCTTTTCTTACCCAAATATCAAGATGGTTAACAGCACAACAACTCACTTTAACAATAACATGTCCCTTCTTTGGTTTTGGATTTGCGATTTTTTTAAAGGATAAAACACCAGGATTCCCATGTTTTCTTAATACTATAGCTTTCATAGTTCTATGTGATGTAGCAAAACAAGTAAAAAGATTAGGGTGTTAGGTTATGCATCTTTTGTAGATCTTTTGCAAATAGTTCAAGACTTGATGGAACTTGAATCTTGATAGAATCTTTCAAAGAAATACCCCGTGTCTTTTTTTCATTCCAAACTTTTGAATTAAAGGCTACGATTTCAGGAGTAAACTTTGTAAGATCTTCTGGATTTTCTCTTCCAACTAATTTCTGGTTGTGAATACTTTCTTCTGAATACAATGTTTGCCAGAGATATTCAGTGATAAAAGGTGTAATAGGAGCGAGAAGACGTAGAATAGCATTAAGTACTTTGTGTAAAGTGAAGATTGCTGCATCTCGTTCTTCTTCTGAGAAATCAGAACCATATGCTCTTGCCTTTACCATTTCAATGTAGTGTGCAGCAAAAAGATTCCAAGTAAATTCTCTAATTGCTGTTGCTGAAACAAAAAAGTTGTATTCACTGTATCCTCTCTTGCATTCAGCTATGAGCTTGTCAAGTTCTGAGATAATCCATTTATCTGTAATAGTTGGATTTGCTGACTTTACTATAGGAAAACCCGAAAGAAATCTTGAGACATTCCATAACTTACTTAGAAATTTTTTTGTTGTTTCAATTTTTTGTTCTGAGCATCTAAAATCATGCCCTTGATTAATCTCACTTGCGCTCCAAAACCGGAACGTGTCAGCACCATATTTTTGAATAACTGGAAGCGGGTCAAGAGCATTTCCTTTACTTTTACTCATCTTCAATCCATGTTCGTCCAGGCCATATCCCATAATCCATGCTTCAGTCCAAGGAGTTTTTCCTGTTAACTGGTCACATCTTAGAATAGTGTAGTAAAGCCACGTTCTCACAATATCTTTTGCTTGTGGTCTTAATGAGTTTGGATAAGTCTTCTTGAAAAACTCTTCATCTCGCATGTACTTTGATACGAAAAGAGGAGATATGCTAGAATCCATCCAAGTGTCAAAAGTTCTTTCTTCTCCTTTAAAGTCGGTATTTCCACATTTCGAACATTTAGTTATCGGACTGGAATCCTTCCAAGGCTGGAAATATTTTCCAGCCTCCGGAACATGCGGTTCAGAACATTTCGTACAATACCAAATAGGTATTTCAGTTCCGTAAAACCTTCTTCTTGATATGGGCCAATCAATTGAGATTGAATCTAACCAATTCATGAGAATTTGTTTGTGCATAGAAGGGTAGAATTTAATTTTTGATCCTATCTCTCTAATTTTTTCAACAAAGTCTTTTTGCTTTAGATAATATTCCTCCATTGGAATTATCTCAATAGGTGTTTTGTTTCTCTCTGATACTGGAGTTCTGTGGGTAACATCTTCGATTTTTTCTACATAGTCTTGTTTTTGTAGATCTTCAATAATTTTCTGTCTAGCTTGTTTTGGTTTCAATCCAACATATGGGCCCGCACTTTCAAGCATTCTTCCGTTAAGACCTATTGCAACAATCTCCTTTAGTTGAAGTTCTCTAAATAATGCAACATCACTTTGATCACCATAACTACAAACCATTACAGCTCCTGAACCAAATTCTTTCTTTGCAGAAGGATGTGTTCTTATTGAAACTTCCCTATTATAGATTGGAACTATAACTTTCTGCCCAACCACATCTGTATATCTAGCATCTTCAGGATTGACAATTATTGTTTGACACGAACACAGAAGTTCTGGCCTAGTGCTTACTATCGTAACTGATTTTTCTGAATTTTTCATCTTAAACTTCATGTAAACTAGCTTTGTTGGCAAATCAAGATAGATTATTTCAGCATCTGCAATGGTAGTACCAGAAACCCAGTCGTAGTTGTTGGGTCTTTCTGCACGATAGACTAAGCCTTTTTTCCATAGTTCAATAAAAGTTGCTTGTGTTAAGGTTCGATATTCCTGTGAATCAGTCCTGTAATAATCGGAAAAATTGGCGCTAATTCCAAGAGTTTTCATGATTTCAATCATTTCAGCTTCTAAATCATCAAGTGCCTCTTTGCATAACTCAAGAAACTTGGCTCTTTCCATTTCTCGCATTCGTATATTGTGCTTTTTTTCAGTGTACAATTCAACTGGTAATCCATTTCTGTCTATCCCTATTGGAAAGTACACATTTTTGCCAGACATCCTGGCTGTTCTTGCAATCATATCTATCTGACAATAGTGTGCAGTTGCACCAATATGCCAAGGCCTACCAGATGGATATGGAGGAGGGGTATCTATTGTGTAATTATTGTCCTTTAACTCAAAATCGTAAATATGTGATTCTTGCCACTGCTTGAGAATCTTTTTTTCTAGCTCAGGATTCCATGCCTTTTCTTTTATCCTTGGTTCCATGGTATTGTTGGTACACACTAAGCAATTGAATTTAGAATTTTTGCTAGATCTATATCATTCTTAGTTATTCCACCAGCATCGTGAGTTGTTAGATCTACTATCAACTTATTGTATACGTTAAACCACTCTGGATGATGGTTCATCTTTTCTATGTTTAAGGCGGCTGTAGTCATAAATGCGAAAGCCTCGATAAAATTCTTAAAGATAAATTCCTTGTGCAACTTTCCGTTTACAACGCTCCATCCAGATAAATTAGATAATTCTCGCTCAATCTCTTCGTTTGATAGCTTCGTTATACCCATATCTTGGCTAATTTACTGCTAAATTAATACATTGACACTTGATTGGAACTGTGTTATTTTGATTTGGCTCTATCTTCGCAACACTCATGCTCACAGTTCTCAGCACATCCACACTCTGAGCATTTTATTTTATGCATGCAGAAAATACCTTTATTCACAGGTTTCTTAATAGTTTCTATTGAGTAATGTTGAAGAACTTTTGAGTAAAGGGAAACAACTGCTAGAAGAAGACAAATTGGAAAATGCTCTTGAAATATTCGAGCAAGCGCTCAAACTTGATCCTAAAAACCCAGATCTTTGGAATCTAAAGGGAATAGCCCTAAGAAGTCTTGGACGATATATTGAAGCCGTAGAATGCTATGAAAAATCCCTTGAAATTGATCCAAGAGACAAAAATGCTTCTTAATAGATAACCGCAACCCAATTAGGGTCTATTTTTTACAGTATTGTTATGGAAGATATCAAAGCAAATTTGCATCAAAAAATGCTTCACTCAATAAAAATGTCTATAGTTAATCAAAAGATGGGAATAGCTTTTTCTGGAGGAGTGGACAGCTCATTACTCGCCAAATTATCTTCAGATGCAGGATACGATGTAACACTGTTAACAATTGGGTTTTCTGGTTCTCATGACATTGAATTTTCACAAAAAATTGGGAAATTGCTTGGCTACTCTCATCAAATAGAAGAGATCGATCCTAACTCATTCAATCACATATCAGAAGAAATCAGAAAGGTTATTGACACTGATAATTTATCATGGTTGGAAAATTGTATTGCCTTTTACTATGTCTCAAAATTGGCTCAAAAAATTGGCTTGAACTCTGTATTAACCGCTAATGGAATTGATGAGCTCTTTTGTGGCTATAACGCCTATAGGGAAGCATTATCTGACGGACCAAATCGAGTCTCGAAACTGATAGAATCAAAAATTGAAAATGAAAAAAACATGATGAAGTCAGTAAATGAGGTTGCATCAAAATTTGATGTAAAATTTTTACAACCTTTTCTGAGCGATGATTTTATTGATTATGCTAAAAAAGTCCCACTTCATTTTAAGATAAAAGGTACTGATGATCTATTACGAAAACATGTTATTCGAGAACTTGCAGTTGCAGTTGGAGTACCGCAACAATCTGCGTTTAAAAGAAAAAAAGCATTCCAATATGGTTCTCTTATTCATAAAACACTAATGAAATCTAGCTAAGACTCTTTCGAGCTTTCTGTACTAATTTGTACACATTATTAATAATAGAAATTGAAGCACCAAGATGGTTTGACGGCACAAAGATTCTATTTATCTCCTTAGAAGTTAGATGAGAAGATATGAACCTGTTTTTTTTCAAGGCTTCTATAAATTCCATATCAGAATCAGAAGCTGCAAAGGCAACTTGTTGAATGACTCTGTAGGCTTTCATTCTAGGTATGCTTTTCTTAATTAGCGCAGCTAACACAAACTCAGCAAAAATCTGACCCTTAGTCATTTTCAAATTTTTCTCGATTGCCTTTTTGCTTACGTGTAGATCTGAAAGAATTTTTATCATTGATTCTAACATCTCGTCAAGCAGGATCGAGCTCATCGGAAGAGTGAACCTTTCATTTGCTGAATTGGAAAGATCTCGCTCATGCCAAAGGGGAATATTTTCAAACGAAATATTAATTTGACTTCTGAGAATTTTTGATAGTGATGTCACCCGTTCACTTTTTATTGGATTTCTTTTTACAGGAACTGCACTACTTCCCATCTGTCCTTTTTTAAAAGGTTCTTGAACTTCACCAATTTCTGTTCTTTGTAGATTTCTAATTTCTACTGCAATCTTTTCTAGTGTAGAGCCAATCAGGGCCATGTAAAAGACATATTCGGCATATCTCTCTCTAGGCACAACTTGAGTAGCCACCTCAGCTGGATAGAGTGACAATATCTTAGCAACCCTCTTTTGAACTTCAAGGGCTTTTGAGCCCATTAATGAACCCGTACCAACTACTCCTAAAGTTTTGCAAATCAAAATTCGTTTTTCACTTTCTTTGATTCTTTCGAGATGTTTTGCCATCTCTAGAGCCCAGTTTGCAAACTTTAAGCCAAATGAAATAATGCTAGTATGTTGACCATGTGTCCTTCCAACTGCGGGCATGTTTTCGTATTTTACAGCTAACTTTGCAAGAATTACTGCAAGGCGACCAACTTTGGACTCTATGATTGACAACGCATCTCTCATTTGCATAGAATTACTAGTATCTACCAAGTCATTACTCGTAAGTCCATAATGTATCCACGGTTTTGCTTTAGGTATGCAGATTTTACTCAACGCTTCAACCAATGCCGCAGTGTCATGATCACTCTTTTTCTCTAGTTTTGAAACTTTTTTTGGGGTTATCTTGCCTGAAATTGCAGCTCTTAAGATACTATTTGCAACATCTTTTGGAATGATACCAATCGCTGCTTGTGATTTTGCTACGACACCTTCGATTTCAAGTTGATAATCAATTTTTTTCTTATCATCAAAGATATCTCTCATCTCTTTTGTTCCATATCTACCACTATCAATCGGTAAAATTACCATAGTAAATTTACAATAAATTCAGAAAATAAATCTATTTGTCAACTCACATTTGTTATGAAATGTTAATGAGTTTCAAAATTCCACTTTAGGTAGTGTGAACCCATATTGAGTAATTTAATCACCAAGTTTAAGACCTCACACATTTCTAGGAGGTGTGGTTAATCTAATTCCTGGCATCAAACAAAGTTGTTCAAGATGTGGTAAGAAGTCACTAATTACAGATTCCGAAACAGGTGAGATTTTTTGTGGTGGTTGCGGTTTTGTATCATCTGAGCGTACAGAAAGTCTTGGTCCTGAAAAGCGTTCATTTCCTGGTGACGGAATCAATAGAGAAAGGACGGGAGTTGGTACATCTTTAACAATACATGATCAGGGTCTGTCAACAGTAATCAGCACAACAAACAGAGATGCCACAGGAAAACCACTTTCTGCTTCGATGAAAACGACTCTCAAGCGTCTAAGAACATGGGATAGTTGGAGTCAAAGTGAATCAATTAATACGAACTTTAAACAAGCCTTCAATGAACTTTACAGACTCAAAGATAAACTCTCCCTCTCTGATTCAGTAGTGGAAAAAGCTGCATACATCTACAGAAAGGCTCTTGAAAAAAAATTGGTAAGAGGTAGATCAATTTCTGGCATGATTGGTGCATCATTATATGCAGCATGTCGTGAAGTTGAGACACCAAGAACCCTCAAGGATATTTCCGAGACAATGAATATCAAAAAAGGAGATTTAGCAGCATGTTACAGACTATTAGTAAAGGAATTAGACTTGAAGATGCCCGTAGTAGATTCAGTACAAAATGTGGCCAGAATTGCTAGCAAA
>JAEHKU010000020.1 GCA_016838825.1 Nitrosopumilales archaeon
ATTGTTACTAGACATTTGATGTCGTGTCCTTGGAATTTTGCTTTGTTGATAGCAAAGGTGCTGTCCTTGCCTCCTGAAAATAATGCTGCTAATTTCATTTAGTATTACAGATTTCTATTTCTTTTTCATGTCATGAATTTTCTTGTTACAATCATTACATAAAGTTAGATTTTCTTTTATAGTGACTTCTACATTTGAAGCCAAACAGACATGACATAATCCTAGCACATCTATGTTATAGATATTATATAGTTTAATACATTCTGTCTTTGTTTAATCGAGGAAAAGTATAGGATGCTTCAAAACTCATAGCCTTCATCAGAAATCAGATGGCTTTTCCAGTCATCATCAGCACCCAGATTAACTTTTTATGCGAACTATTTTAGTTCTATTCATTACCTTCCAATATTCAATGTCTTGCCCTTGGGCCAGTCTGTCTTTGATTTCATCATCAATCAAATTTGCATCAAAAACTTCGAAAGTTTGTGAATCCATTATCTGAGTGACAGTATCAGTCTTTGAAATTACTTGACCTACTCTTTTGTCAATTAGAGGCACTTCTACTTGGGCACTGACAGGGTTAACCAAAGCACGTTTTATGCCGTCAAAAACTCCAATGCCAGCTATTCTAGCCTTTGCTGAACCGTGTTTTCCTGGTTTACTTTTGTCATATTCTACAATTCTGCAAGGTTCACCGTTAAGTAAGATGTATGAACCGATTTTTAGTGCTCCCAATTCCGATGGTTTACTCATGACAAAGACAGAATTCTGATGTGTAAATAACTTTTCTATTTTAGTTTGTCAAGGATCGATAGACTGACAAGATTAACCATCGTTATTCCTTTTCTACAAACATCACGTCTTGTTTTCTCACAATACTTGTTGTCACTTTGATGACTTTCATTGCTTGATACTTCAAGAACTACTATATTGTTCTTATAAGGAAATGTAAATTTTGGATTTTCATTAGAAGATGAATCAAGCTGTGCAATACTTGCACTACTTACCTTCTCCCTTTTTGCTATTGATGATGCTACTTCTGAAATATCTTGGGTAGATTCACTATACTGCAAATAATAAACTGAAACAAATTTCATACTACCATTTACTTCTCTCTCAAAAAGATCATCGCCTATTGTGAAAATCAAGGAGGCTTTATCATCCTTGTATTTTGTAATGTCGTCTAGAATTTTTTTACGATTCTTAAATTTGGCCAAAATGTATTGGTTCGAATATGGCGAAAAGTATGCCTGACCTTCTGGAGAAAATGTCGCTGTTACAAAATACATATTTTCAACATTTGTAGATCTCTCCCAAGATTCTTTCATTTCAACAGTTTTGTGATTGTGGAGATAAGGAACACAAACGTAACCTTGTTGCAGGGAAGAATGGTTCACTGGGGATCGTGAGAATTTTATGCTTTAATTAAGTTTCTGAGATCCACTTTTTTTGTGAATTCACAAAAAATGACGAATGGTAGCTTGAATTTTATCGATAATTATTTAATACTAAAATGCAGCGTGAGCTCTATCCCACGCTAGCTCAGCCTGGTAGAGCTTCCGGCTGTAGTAATTGGCTTTTGGCTAATTGAAGATTCAGCCTATCAGGCTTACAGAAACCGGGTTGTCGCAGGTTCAATTCCTGCGCGTGGGACTAAAATTTTTATGGTTTGATAACTGCACGGCCAATAATTTTTCTTGCACGCAGATTTTCTAGTGCAATATTAGCCTGATCCAAAGAATATCTTTTTGATATGATTGGATTGATTATGCCTTTCTTTGCTAACTCAATTAATTTTAGCATGTCACTATAGTTACCTGTGTATGCTCCTTGGATAGTAATTGCTTTTAGTGGAATTGTTACCAATGATAGTTCGAACGAGCCACCAAAAAGCCCGACTAGAACTAGATTTCCTCTTTTGCGTAAAACAGCCAGCCCCATTTTTACAGTTTGAGGAGCATTTACAAAGTCAATAACACTATCAGCACCTTTGTTATTAGTAATAGAAGTTATTTTTTGTGCAGCATTTCCAGATCCAGTTGTAACAGAACCAATGATATTTGAATTTACAACATAATCTGCTCCCATTTCTTTTGCAGTTTCTAATTTTTTGTCATCTAAATCAACGCATATTACTTTTGCATTAGTAATTGCTTTTGCAATTTGTATGCCCATTAATCCTAATCCACCAGCACCAATTGTAACTAAAAATTCAGGTGAATTCACGTTTGCTTTTTTTACAGCAGTATATGCAGTGAGTGCTGAACATGCAAGTGATGTTGCTGCATCTAAATCAATTCCAGAAATTTTTGCAAGATACTTGTAATGTGGAACCTTGACATTTTCAGCATATCCTCCATTCTGAAAAAGACCAATTGATCTTGGAGTATCACAAAGATTTTCATCCCCAACTTTACAGGCAGGGCATTCACCACACCCTAACCAAGGATAAACCAAAACTTCATCTCCAACTGATATTCCTTGAACATTATTCCCTATCTCGGCAACGGTTCCAACTATTTCGTGTCCCGGAGTTACAGGATACTTGACACCTCTATCTGTGACTTTCAAAAATGTCCCATCACCAAGATCATATCCTCCTTCCCAGAGATGCAAATCGCTGTGACACACGCCTGCTGCAGTTACCTTAACTAAAACCTCCACATCACTGACTTTCGGAATATCCAAATCTTTAATCTGAAGAGGTTCTTTGGGGGTTACAATCTGAGCCGCCTTCATGGCAATAATCTCTTAAAATTTACAATATAAGAGTTGACTGAGAGTGAGAAAAAAATAGAGCGTTTAGGTATTATCAACTAACAAAGACCTTTCGGCATTGAGCGGGGAGAAGGTTGAAAATATTTCTCAGGAACCTGTTAATGTACTCTTTAATCCCGTCAATATCACAAAAAAAGACGTCTGGGACATAAACATAATACAAATTTTGGAAATTCTAAAGAAGATAATGAATGAGGCTGGAAAAAAGGACCTTCGCATAGCAGGAATTGCTGCTTTGTCTTCCGCAGTTATTCATAAGATGAAGGTTAAAACTATTTTTGCGCTTCAACAAGCAGCTATGGAAACCCAGCCTTTGCGCCAGAGAAAGGATGTGAATATAGAGCTCATCAATATGCCATATAGACACGAATCTACGTATCCAGTCACACTTGACGAACTTTTGGGATTACTTGAAAATTTGATAGAGACAATAGCAAATCCACGCACAAGTAGAAGGAGAATACAGTTTGAACCTGTAGAAGTTCCTAATTTTAAAGAATATTTTGTATCACTTAAAAGTCTTATAGGTAAATACGAGGACCTGATTGTAAACAAGATCCACGATACAGGCTCTGGGTTGTTTAGTAGCATTGTATCAGACTTGGATCCCATTGATAAAATACGAACATTTTTTGCAATCTTATTTTTAGCAAAAGATGAAAAAGTAGAATTAGAACAAACAGAAGACGACATCATAATAACTTTGGTAAAATAGTTAACAATCTGATCAATGACTGGTAAGGAATTATTTTAAGTAGACAAGAGAGAAGTTTTCCTAAATGGGTAAAGTTGAGAGTAATGATGAAGCAACAGCTAGGCTAGAGGCTACGCTCTATTCATCAGGGAGGCCCTTGTCTATTGAAGAGTTAATCAAGGCATCAGGAACAGAATCACGAACAAAGACTCTTGCACTCCTAGATAACATTGCAAAGAAGGTCAAGGCTGCTTTCAAAGCAATGGAAGTAGCCAATCTTTCTGACGGTTCTTACGTGTTCCAGTTAAAGCCAGAATTCAATACAGTAATTCGAAAGTATGCCTCAAAGCCCATATTACCTAACGCAACCCTCAAAACTCTTTCATATATTGCATATATGCAGCCAATCTCTACTAAACAACTAGTGGAAACACGTGGCTCTGGTGTCTATTTGCACCTCAAATACCTTAAACACCTTGACTATGTTGAGACTCAGAACGTAGGAAGGCTCAAGATTTACTCAACTACCAATAAATTCCAAAAATACTTTGGAATTCAGGGAGACACAGATACACTAAAGCAGAAACTCTTCAAGAGGGTTAGGGCAAAGGCTGCTGCTCAAAGACCACCTGAAGCCATAACAGTCCAGGCTAGCGCATAACTTGGTCTTTTTGTTATAGATTTAGGTACATCTTGATGTGGGGAATACCCACCCTGCTAAAGATTTGGCCAGATCTTATAAAACCAAATTTTTCGTAAAATGACTTGGCTCCATATATGGAATCTAGCACAATCTCCTCTGATTTTCTCTCCTTACAATATTGTTTTATTTTTGTGAGAGACGCCAAGCCATAACCGTGATGTCTATATTCTTTTAAAATTGCCATTCTTTCAATTTTTGAAACTTTGCTTTCATATCGTAATCGAAATGTCCCTATTATGATTCCATTGAATTTTATAAGAAACTGATCTGCTAGTCTGTCTTTTGAATCAAAGATTTCGTTTTCTGAAATATTTAGCTCAGTACCAAAAACTTGTCTTCGTATTTTTTTTATAACAGGCCAGTCGTATGTAGTTGCTTTTTGTATGAAAACTGTCACATGCGAATAATCTTAGTTAGAGTATAAATTAGAGTTGAATAAACGCACGATGTGAAGAAATCCATAGAGAATCTTGCAACAAGCAAGATAACTGGAGGTAGAAGACGCCCCCTTCGAACACGAAGAAAATATGAATTAGATAGATATGGTGTAGAAACACTAACTGGAACGCACTTGACTGTTACGAGACGAGTGCGTGGGGGTCATACAAAATCTTCACTAAAAACTACGGACTTTGTCAATTTGTCAATACCAGGCTCCAAGGTAAAACGAGCAAAGATCTTGAAAGTTCTAGAGAATCCCGCAAACAGTGACTACCAAAGACGTGGGGTGATATGCTGTGGTGCAATTTTGGAAACTGAAGATGGCAAGTGTAAAGTGGTATCTCGACCTGGACAAGACGCTGCAGTTAATGCAATTCTCATAAAGTGATTCAATGAAAGATTATGAGCATGTTGTAATCTGGTTAGATTATTTTAATAAGACACTAACAAAAAAGAAAGGTAGGAAGGTAGCACGTGAAAAATGTGTTTTCGATCCTTCACTTAAAGAATTGATTGATGCTACAAAAGCAGCTGGTTTTGAGCCAACTGAATCTAATGATCAGGTAAGATTTCCAAGACGGCCTTTTGTCAGGTCAGGCTACGTAATTCTTCCAAAGGGGGATCCAAAAATGAAAATCATAGATAATATTGCCAAAAAACTAGTCCAAAAAAGATCAAAATAATAATTTTTCAGTTAATCTAGCTTGAAGCTAAAGTAAAGTTGATAGAATCAAATGACAACGAGTAGTTGATTACTTACAATATTGCAGGAGGTAGGTAAGGTAATGCATATTGCTAATAGTGGACGGGTTATCGTACAACTCTTAAAACCATTGCCAGATGGCAAAATTTTGTTTGACAAAACTGGCAGAAAAATTGCCAGAGTTACTGAGTTGATAGGACTTGTCAAGGAACCATATGCATCTGCTATTCCATTGGTCAATAATATCAAAAAAGTTGTTGGAAACAAAGTTTTCGCAACAGATCAAGCCCCTGCAGTAAAACAAAGAAAATACAAGAGGAAAAGAAGATGATCAAGTCAGAGCTGCAAACTCGTTGTCCAGAATGTCAAGCAGTAATAATTGATGACATTCAGGCTGGCGAGAAAATTTGCTCTGGCTGTGGACTAGTAACAATGGAACAAATTGCAGACTCTGGACCGGAATTTAGAGTGACTGAATTTGCTGATAAAATGAGGCTCGCAAGAGCTACAGGGCAGACTACGTATTCTCAACATGACCTTGGTATATCAACTGAAATTTCTATAAGCTCAAAAGACTATAGTGGAAAAACAATCAATTCAGAAGTAGCAAACCAGATGCATAGCTTACGAAAGTGGCAGACACGAATTCGTGTAACGTCGCCAAAAGATAGACGGCTTGCAAATGTTTTAGGGAAGATTGGTGAAACGTGTCAGGAACTAACACTACCAAAAAATATTCTAGAAACTGCATCTATAATATACCGAAGTCTAGATGGACGTGTTGAAGTGAAAGGAAAATCTGTTGCATGTATGGCGGCAGCTACAATATACATGGCCTGTAAGCAATGCAATGTAGTACGATCACTTGATGAAGTTTGCAAAGGAATTGGAGGCGCAAAGGACTTTAAGATGCGTACAAAACTAACAGCAAAATACTATAGGACAATAGTGATGGAGCTTGGTACTACTACAGCACCAGTAATCACTTTGGATAAGTACATCTCAAAGATTGCTAATATGACAAATGCGGACGTTAGAGTTGAAAGGCTTGCCGTAGAGATTGCATCAAAGACCCAAGATCACAATCTTGCTGATGGAAAGTCTCCGAACGGAATAGCAGCAGCATATCTATACATATCCTCAATCCTACTTGGGCAGAGCGTTCTTCAAAGAGATATCTCGAGCACAGCCGGGATAACCGAAGTCACAATCCGCAATCGATGTAAAGAGATTCTAACAAGTTACAAGATACGAATATTGCTACGTTCTTCACTAGCCAAACAATAATCTCCGCTTTTTGTTTTTAAGACTTAGGAGAAGCTAAAATTCGCGCGGGTTATATAGCGAGTTGGATTTTTGAACGCCATGGCAGTTTTAGAGATAAAAAATCTTCACGTCAGTAGAGAGGAGAAAGAGATCCTAAAGGGTGTTAACCTCAAGACAGGTCCTGGTGAAGTTCATGCACTAATGGGACCTAATGGTTCAGGAAAGAGCACGTTAGCTTACACAATACTTGGACATCCACGGTATCAAGTAACTAAAGGAGATATTTTACTTGACGGTGAGAGTATATTGAAGCTAAAGACTAACGAACGAGCAAAGAAAGGTCTCTTTTTAGGTTTTCAGTATCCAACCGAAGTTTCTGGCGTTGGGTTCTCACACTTTCTTAGAACTTCTTACAATGCTTTGTCCAAAGCACTAGGAGGAGAGAATCGCGAAGTCTTCATTACAGTAAGAGAGTTTCAAAAGTACCTAAAAGAAAATCTTAACGCAGTAGGTCTTAAAGATGAATTCCTTTCAAGATATCTAAACGAAGGATTTTCTGGTGGAGAAAAAAAGAGAGCAGAAGTTTTGCAAATGGCAGTACTAAAACCAAAGATTTCAATTCTTGATGAGCCGGATTCTGGACTAGATATTGATGCAGTGCAATCTGTTGCAAAATCAATAAGCAAAATTGCTGATAAAGATTCAACCATAATACTAATTACACATTATGCAAGAATTTTGAAATACTTGGATAAGCTCGACTATGTACATGTTATTTCTGACGGCAAAGTTCTGAAAAATGGGGATGCATCACTTGCAGATGAGCTTGAAAAGAAAGGCTATGAATGGATAGTCAATCCACAAAATAATCTATAACTTAAGAAGCCATTTCATAACAACTGGATGTTTAAATTGGGTACAGCGCGATTAATGCCGCATGTCAGAAGACAGTAGATACTTTTTCAGTTTTTCCTTCTTCAAAGTGGATCCAAAGTGGAGATGGATGGCAGATTTAGCAAAAGAAGAATCAGCAAAAGAAGTAGAAAATGTATTATCCAACTCTAGTGTCAAAGTGAGAACTTATTCCACCTTGGGACTGCGAGACGATGCGGACATGCTATTTTGGTTTGCGTCAGAATCTTTAGACGCTATTCAAGATATCGTCTCGAAAATTTACCTTACTGTTTTTGGAAAATACATTGCTCCATCACGTGTATATCTGTCAAACACTAGACCATCAATATATGCAAAAAGTAATATAATTCCATCCTTTGTTGCAGGTGAACCACCAAAAAAATACGTCATTGTATATCCATTTATCAAGACAAGAGAGTGGTATCTCTTACCTGTTGAACAAAGAAAAGCAATGATGGATGTGCACATTGCAGTTGGGAAAAAATATCCTCAAGTTACACTGAACACTAGCTATTCTTTTGGAATTCATGATCAAGATTTCATGCTTGCATTTGAGACAGATGAACTTGACGCATTTCAAGATTTGATAATGGACCTAAGAGGAACCAAAGTCTCTGCTTATGTCAAAGTGGATACGCCAATGATTGTTTGTGTTAAAAAGGATATTATTCCGTTGATAGCAAGTTTGGGATAATGAACGCACTAAAAGAATGGGCTACTGTAGTAAAAGCACTTGAGAATGGAAACCAAACCGTTCTTTTAAGAAAAGGTGGAATATTAGAAACTTCGTCTGGATTTAAACTAGAATCAAAAAAGTTTCTCCTGTATCCTACATTTGAACATCAAGCACTTGATTCTTTAAAATCCCAATTTTATGGATATTTAGCAGATGTTAATGAGAACCAGCCAAAGAAAGGTTTCAACAAAATTTCTTCTTATGCTGAGGTAGTTGAGGAGTGTGATGTATCATCTAAAGAAAAAATCGATAACCTATCTTCGTTTCACATACTTAGTGATTCCTACATAAAACAAAGAATGAATTGGGAGCCTGAAAAGCCATTCAAGGCTGTATTTCTTAGGGTGTACAAGATCAACGAGTATGAAACTCCTATACGTTCAGAATATCAAGGTTGCAAATCTTGGATAGATATTAACGAGAATGTAGAAGATGGAAAACCCGTTTTGAGTGATTCAGAGTTTAATCAGAAATTAGAACAGTTTAGAGGGATCATGAATTGAAATACAGAACACTTGGCAAAAGTGGTATCAAGGTTTCTGAGATAGGATTTGGGGCTTGGACCATAGCACTGGCATGGTGGGGCAAAAAAATTGAAGAAGATGAGGCTAAACGTATGTTGAAAAAAGCATATGATGTTGGAATTAATTTCTTTGAGACAGCTGACATGTATGGTAAAGGAAAAAGTGAGAGACTTATTGGCGAAGTCTTTAAAGGAATGCGAAATGAAATCGTGATATCAACCAAGTATGGTTATGATTTTCAAAATGTAGAACAGATAGGACACAAAGAACTACCCCAGAAATTTGATCCTCGTTTTACTGATATGGCATTACGGAATAGTTTGACAAGATTACAGACTGATTATATTGATGTTTATGGACTACATAATCCAAAATTGCAGCATATCAGAGATGATACAATATTTGATACTCTGGATAAGAAAATAGCAGAGGGTTCCATCAAAACGTATCAAGCTGCATTAGGTCCTGCGATTGGATGGACTCAAGAGGGACTAGAAGCTATGAACAGAAAGAATGTTTCTGCCGTACAAACTGTGTATAATATATTGGAACAGACACCTGGAAATGAACTCATTGAATTCGCTGAGCAAAAAAATGTTGGTGTATTGATCCGTGTTCCGGATGCATCTGGAATACTAACAGGAAAAGTAGATGAAAATACAAAAATCGATGAAAAAGACCATCGTTCTGTGCGCAAAGGTGAGTGGATTCGAGCATCTTTGAAGAAAGTGGAGCGACTTAGACCAATAGCTGAGCGTAATGGACTGAATATCACAGAACTGGCAATCAAATTTATCTTGTCAAAGAAATCAGTCTCGTCTGTATTGCCTACAGTAGTTAATGTTGCAGAAATTGAATCCTTTGCTACAATGTCAGATGGCAACTACATCAATGCTTCAGACATGAAAGAAATTGCTGATTTGTATGAGTCATGGCCACCTTATGAGCTAAAGGCTACACCACAGACTGCATAAACTAACAAAAACTAAAAATTATAAATGATATTTCCAACTACTTTTGAAATCCTTACTTAGATATTCATCAAATAATTTGAGAATTTGCTTGGCATACTTTTTCCTTTGTTCAAGATAATCTTTGACGTATTCTTCTCTCGGTTTTAATAAAGACTCGACAAATTGATCTGAAAAATATACATAATTTATCAAAACTTCGTATTCTTCTTGTTTTAAGTGAACATTATAGTCACTAAATTTTTTGAAAGCATCTGAGATTCTATGAGTTTGACTATAGTAACTACGAATTTTATCATCTTCTTTTTGTGAAAAGTTAAAAAGTTGACGTTCATCATGCGGATCAAATCCCTTTTTGTTATCTAATAGTTCAAAAACATGTCCCATAAAGCGGTCCATGATGTAAATGTCATTTAACATTCCATTTATCGCATAATTTCTATTACTTTCATAGACCTGCTCAATTCTAGGCTTCGTAGCATGTCTGAAATATAATCCTAGTCCAATTACAATTATGAAAACAACAAGGACAGTATCCCAATCAACCATTAATCGTAGTTTTGGTTATTTTGGCATATAAGTAATGTTTTAACACTTGATACGAATTCTTAGTGAACTTCTTCCTTACCTTAAATCTTTGTTGATTTGTTTCCAATTCATCAAATTTTTCACGTATTTTATGTTAGTATTAGATTTTGAGAGTCTAAACAGAGAGTAAACTGAAAGGTTTTAATTTCAACTCCAAGGTTTTTCAAAAATTTAGCTCACCATAATTATGAACAATTCCACCACAACGCTTAATATCAAACTATTCAACTTTGGCATGATAAGAATTGCCAGATGACTCGTGTAGAAATTGTGGAGGGGATTTACTAAACCACACACTTTGTGCTGTATGCAAGGATGTAGTTAGCAGAATATGTCAGAGTTGTGGCACAAGAACTTCTGAAGCGTTCCATGATTACTGTCTATATAATGTTGAATCATTCCAAACTAACGAACCACTATTTTTGGCAAACACACAATAATAATTCCTAACCTATACTAAGTTATGCAGGAATCTTTTCTTCTTCTAGTTTGAACTCTTGTTCTACAAAATATTCCACACGAGTCTTTTTGAATTCTCGTGCACTAAACAAGATTCTATAATCAGGTACATCAATCTGCTTCTGAATTGTTTTTGTCATCTCAGCAGCCTCTTCTTTACTTTTACAATGTATCATGGAAAACACATTGTAAGGCCAGTCCTTGTATACAGGCCTCTGGTAGCAGTGACTTACCTGCGGAAAAGCACCTAGTTTCTCACCAACTTCGTTGATACGGTCTTCGGGAACTTTCCATACTATCATACCGTTTGCTACAAATCCAACATCTCTGTGTCTGAGAATCGCTGCAAATCGCCTCATCACGCCAATCTCTTCATAATACTTTGCCTTTTGAAACAGCTGCTCTTCTGTAATTCCAAGATTTTGAGCTGCTTTCAAAAATGGTCTATCTTCAATCTCCAAGTCTTTTTGAAGCTGTCTAATATACTCTTTATCTTCTTCAGTTGGTACAAATTTGATTTCACGAATTTTTTTCTTTTGTTCTGTTGGTGCAACCTCATGTTTTTTCTCTTCAACCATGTCAAGTTTAACACCAATCTTAAAGAGCTTGATAGTTGGAAGTATTCTAACTTTTTTTATTCCAGCAAGCTTTGAGAACTTGTCAACTTCTGTTTTCAGATTGGACTCAGGTGGAACAGCTAATGTAAACCACAGATTAAAGTCGTGGTTTCGTTCATAGTTGTGACTCACACCGGGATGACGATTGATTTGTTTTGCAACATAATCTAGCTTGTCTTGCT
Organism: Nitrosopumilales archaeon; assembly: GCA_016838825.1. GTDB lineage: Archaea > Thermoproteota > Nitrososphaeria > Nitrososphaerales > Nitrosopumilaceae > JAEHKU01. The sequence continues at coordinate 11,578 of JAEHKU010000020.1, forward strand.
CAATTGTCATTGCTACTAACGAGCTTTTGTATCCAAGTTTTCGTGTATCAAATATAGCACTAAGCTGTCTTACAGTTCCTAGTTTCTTGAGTTGAATCAATCTTTTTTTAATTTCTTCTGGAGAGACTTTGAACTTGTTAGCTATTGCATGATAAGGTTGTGACACTAAAGGAAATGTCCATTGGATTTCATTTAGAATCTCTTTGTCAAGATTATCCAATATCTGAGCATTTTCACTTTCAATTAAAAATGTACCGCGATTTGTAATTCAATAATCCTACACACGATGTCTACCTAGCACATGCGTTATTGCCATAATTAACTAGACAATCAGATCAACTAGAATCATGATAAAGACTAAATATCCAACTGCGGATTTCGAATAGGAAACATGAGAGATATTAACGAAATCATGCCTAAAATCCCAAATATGAGATGGGGTGCCTTAATGAACAAAATGCCTACAAATGAAAGAATAGACAACATGAATAAGATATTTCCTCCTAATGGCAAATGGCACACCGTTTTTGATGAAAGTGACCAAGTCTTTGTAGACGGAAAGCGCGTCTGGAAAAAGGACGCAAAGAACTGGACTTAGTCGTGTTATTATGAGTTTAACTTTTAGATTTTCACGTAAGGTTTTAAGATCAAATCATCTCATTGCTACAGTTGCTGTTCTAGCAATACTGGGTACAACTCTAGAGATATCTGGATTCATGTGGGATGCATCTAGTCATATGCTACAAGAGCCTGAGACATTTTGGAGTATCCAACACATTACAGCTTACTCTGGTATTGCGTTGCTTTTAATTTCTGCAATTATAGGATTCTTGCTTTTGATAACGAAGTTAGTTGAAATACGAATTGTCAGGGGAATCAAGATGATCATAATAGGTGCTGCACTACAGATTGTAGCTGGAACATCAGATTTTTTTTCTCACCTATTACTTGGAGCAGACGGACTTGTATCTATTCCACATCTCATACTAGAAGCGGGACCGGTTCTTGGTGCATTTGGTGGTTTTCTTTTGCTGTCTCAAATGAAAGATTCTAGAATTCGAAGATTGATTCCAGTCGCTATTGTAACTACGATTTTCACACTTGCTTCAATTCTGTTCAATATGTCGATGGTTTTAAGCGGCGAGATACTATGTATTCCTGTTTATGAGATATTTTCTCATGGCTGCGCAATACTGTGATCCTTCATTCTCATAGCTGTAGCATATATCATTACAAAGGCTCCAACAGCTGCTATTATACCTGGAACAAATAGATCAGATGAATTGGTGTCTCCATATTCTAGAGTTATTCCCATAGTTCTATCAGAAAGACTTGTGATCTTTATGACATAATCTCCATTCATGGCATAATCAAAGTAATTTACAGCCATCCGTGTGTCAATTTTCTGATCTGCAATCACATTACCTAATGGATCCCTAATCTGAGTGAAGATGCTAGCGTCATGATCAAAATCGTGTATTGTAATTTTGTAAAATCCGATGCCCTCGCCTTCTAGTTTGAACATGAATTCTTCACTTTCTTTGAAGTTAAGAGATTCAACTTTAGACTCGTTCACTCCTTGGTAGAATAGGAATCCCACCCAACCAATGCCAATGATAAAAATGCCAATTCCAAGTTTGAATGGAGACCTAATCTTCATTGGGTTATGAAGAAGCGAGCCTCCTTAAATTTCGGCAAGTGTAATTGACTAGATGGATTTGAAAAATAGATTTGCTAAAGACTTGCCAAACGAATTAAATAATTTACCTATTTGTTCAAATAGATTGGCATTTTTTTGTTGATTTACAAGTTCTATAGTTTTTGTTATGGAATTATCTAAGCTTTTATGAATCGACTTGGAAGTTAAAAAGTTCGGTTCATTAAAAAATAATTGGTCTTCTGCTTTCTTATTGTTTTCTAAAATAACAAGATTGCTAGGATCAACTTTGAGTGCTTTATCATAAAATATTACCGCTTCCTTAACATTGCCAAGTTCAGCTAGTGCATTTGCCTTGTTGTTTAATGCATTGATATAGTTTGGATTTAGTTGTAGTGCCTTGTCGTAATAATCCAAGGCTGTTTGATGCTGTCCTAACTTGAACAATGCAGAACCTTTGTTGGTAATGGCATCAATGTTAATTGAATTTGTATCAAGTATTTGATCATAGAAGGCTATTGCTTCCTGATACTTGCAGAGTCTTGAAATAGCAGGTCCTATGTTACCTCCATACGATATCAAATCTTGGAATTCACTAGTATCACAGTTTAAAGTGAGTTCATTTAGTAGTTTTCCTGCATCAATATCATGTTTTTTTATGCGAGATTTCTCTTCAGGCTTTAAACTCACTATAGATGGTTCCTTTTCTGGGGATTTTAGATTTGGTTCAACTTTAGGATTTTCTTTCTCAAAAATAGCTTCAGAACCAGTTTCTTCTATGATGGGATCATTCTGTTCTAGTACTAGATCTTCAATCGGAGTTTCAAGGTCTATGTTTGGTACTTCAATTGGTTCTTCAACAGCTTCCTCTTCTGGAATATTCGATTCCTCAATGTTAGATTCTTCAACTCTTGTTTCTTCCTCTATTTGTTCTTCGACAGTGTCATTTTCTTCTTCGCCTACATCCTCAGCTGGATCCATTACTTGAACAAAGTCAAAATCGATTGTTACTTTGTTATTTTGAGTTTCGTAATGTGCTGTAACAGAATATGCTCCTTCAATTTTGAAATTCACTCCATGCTTCGCTGGAAATGATGTAGAAAAGGACAAGTCTTGTTTAATATCAGAGAAATAAAATCCAGTCGGAATTCCAAACGGATCAGAAATACGTATGATTACTTGTGGTTGTGTTAATTTGGATACCTTGCCATTTATTGTGATGAGATCCCCGTCTTGATACATTTGTTTATCAGTATACAGTTGTAATACCTTAGGAGACTGATTATCATCAGCAAAGGCTATAGCGATAGGCATCGAAAAAATCATGATTAAGATTAAAAACAAAGAACTTGGGAAATGCACATGAACGAAATTTGCAAATTAATACTTAATAGTTACGTAGAAATGATCAGTATCTCGGTTGATTTTTGAGGACTGAAATTTGATTGTAGATCTAAACCTGAAAGGAAACTTGGTAATTGTAGTAGGGGGTGGAGAAGAAGGCCTAAGGAAAGTAAATTCCTTACTCACTCAAGACTGCAAGATTTTAGTAGTTAGTGACAAAGTAAACAGGAAGTTATCAAGTTTCATCAAAAGAAAAAAAATTCGATACAAGAAAATAAAACTAAAAGATGCTGACTTTCTTTCAAAATATAAGCCACTTCTAGTCATGGCAGCAACAGATGATAAAAGACTCAACAGGAAGATTGTTCAAAAAGCAAAAAAGATGAGATGCTATGCTTATGCAGCAGATGATCCAGAAGTGAGCGATTTTGCACATCCTTCGGTGATTAATATCCAGGATACTGTTCAGGTTGCGATTTCAACTGGAGGAAAAAGCCCTGCGATGGCCCGCAAACTGAAATTACAGGCTGAAAAAGTCTTCAAAAAAATTATAAAAAAAGAGGATATTTACCAGATAAGACTACAGGAGATTGCAAGAAAATGGGCAAAGAAAAAGATTCCAACTGTTCTTGAGAGAAAAAAATTTCTTTATAAAATCATGAATGACAAACAGGTTCAACGATTTATAAAAGCAGGAGATTTAAAAAAAGCACAAAAACGTGCAATGAGTATGTTGGGAGACACAAAATGACTCAAGTGATAAACGTACGAGTTACTTATCGTAAATCTCCCATACATGTGTTAGAAAGATTTACCTTCAAAGATGTCGATTCAGCGTATTCTTCGTTTAAGAAACATTCAGGACTCAAAGAATGTGTCATAGTACAGACATGTAACAGAGTAGAATTGTTTGGTTCTGGAGAACCAAAAGATGTAGATAGGATAAAAAAAACATGGGCATCTGAAACTGGTCTTGAAGAAAGTGCATTCAAAGAAAACTTGGAGATTAGTGAAGGAAGCCAAGTTTACGAGCATCTACTAAAGCTTACATCAGGTCTTGACTCTTTAGTTATAGGAGAAGAACAGATTTTAGGTCAGATTAAAAAATCAATTACTACGGCACGAAAATTTAATGCCTCTGGTAAAAACCTTAATGTGTTATTTGACAAAGCAGTTCGTGTTGGTACCAGAATAAGAAACAGTACTGGAATAAACCGCGGGACGACATCAATTGGCTCCATGGCAGTGAAACTAGCCGAAGAAAACATAGATAATCTCAAATCAAAACGTATCTTACTTATTGGAACGGGCGAAGCAGCTACGCTGGTTGCAAAGTCATTAATGAAAAGAGATTTTAGGTTTTTTGTATCAAGCCGAACCCTTCAAAGGTCAAGATCGTTCTCAGAAACAGTTGGAGGCACACCAATTAATTTTGAAAGTGTTATTCATGGTTTTGAGGAGTTTGACGTTTTATTTGTAGCAACTACTGCGCCTTACTTCCTGGTAACCTATGAACGAATCAAAGATGCAATGAACAAGCGAAAGACAGGACTCATGATACTTGATTTATCAAACCCAAGAACAGTTGATGAGAAAATCGCAACGATTGGAAAAATTAAGATGATGAATCTTGATCAGATAGCCGAAATGGTAGATAAGAATATGAAGAAGCGAATGGGTCAGGTCTCTTCTGCGGAAAAAATAATTAGTGAAGAACTACCAGTTGTGGAGGCTACAATGAAAAGACTTGAAGTAGAACCTATTGCAAAAGAGGTCTTTAAAGAAATAGACCAAATTAGAGAAAAAGAATTTCAAAAAGCTCTTCAAATGTTAAAGGAAACTGACGAAGAGAAAATCAAGATAATACACAATCTGACAAAAGCAATTGCAGAGGGAATCATATCTACTCCCATTAACAATTTAAGAAAAGCATCTGAGCAAGGCGATACTGATATTCTAAAAACTGCTAACAAGCTTTTCAAATACAAAAAAGAATAGAATCATAGAAGACAAATTTTCTATTCATTATTTTTAGTCTCTGCTTCTATTTTCATTGCTTGTTCAAACCATGAAGCGGCCTCTTTATGTCTGTCAAGCTTTTCAAGTGTTTGTGATTTTCCTGAATAATGAGAGGGATCTTTAGGATCAAGCTCTATCAGTTTATCGTAATAGGAAAGAGCTTCCTCATATCTATTTAAAAAATAATATGCATATGCTTTGTTTTTTAGAGCTTCAAGATCTTGAGGATCTTGAGATAATGTCTTTGAACAATATTCTAAGAGTTCATCATATTTTTCGGCTGTTAGCAACTCATACATCTTCTCTTTAGGCTCTTTTCTGGAAGCCATCACTAATCTTTGTTAACATTACCTTTAGATTTAATCATGTTCTTTTTACCAAATTTTTTATGTCAGTCGTAATGATATTTCGTAATGGCTCTTTATGGAGTATATTGAAGTCATACCATCGCAGATTGCCCACTAAATAATAAAGAAAACAGACAACTCGTTTACAGGGCTCAATCATTATATTACTAACCGAGAAAATTCGAGTATGACTTCGTTTCCCAATAAACGCCTTAGACGATTGAGAAGAAATGAAAAAATTCGTGATTTTTTCCAAGAAGTCAGGCTTTCTACCAAAGATTTCATTTGCCCAATGTTTGTTCAGGAGAATTTGAAATCAAATGTCAACTCAGACTCTATGCCAGACATACAAAGATTAGCACCATCAAACGTTGTCAATGAAGCAAACTCAATTGCAGACTTGAAAATACCTGCAATAATGTTGTTTGGAATTCCTGCAAAAAAAGATGGCGATGGGACATCTGCTTTTGCAGAAGATGGTGTAGTTCAAAAGGCAATTTCAGACATACGGAAAAATCTCGGTGAAAAAATCGTAATAATGACAGATGTTTGTCTTTGTCAGTATACCTCAGCTGGTCACTGTGGTCTTGTTAAAGATGACGAAGTAGATAATGATTCCAGCATTCAGACACTAGCGAAAATAGCTGTTAGTCAAGCTAAAGCAGGGGTTGATTTTGTATCACCATCTGCAATGATGGATGGTCAAGTTAGGGCAATCAGAGAGGCATTAGATGACGCAGGATTTACAGACGTTGGAATAATGTCACACTCTGCAAAACATCGTTCATCATTATATTCTCCTTTTCGAGATATGGCAGATTGTGCTCCAAAGTTTGGAGATAGAAAATCATATCAGCTACCATACACAAATCCAAGAGAAGCAATGAGAGAGGTTGAAGCGGACATTAACGAAGGGGTTGACATTGTAATGATAAAGCCTGCATTAGCGTATCTTGACATAATTGCAGAAACAAAAAGAAAATTCCATGTTCCAGTATCTGCATACAGTGTCTCAGGCGAATATGCATTAGTGAAAGCTGCTTCAAAACAAGGATGGATAAATGAATTAGACGTCGTTACAGAAATTTTAACTGGAATTAAAAGAGCTGGTGCTGATATGATTGTCACTTATTTTTCAAAAATGATTGCACCTAGTCTAAAATGAGAAAATAATGAGTGAAGAGGAGCGTTTTGAGATACTACGTGCCTTTGATTTACTTCCCCATGTAGCAGGAGGCAGTTGGGCAACGATATGGTTTAGGATAAATAAAATATCCAAGCCATCAAGAGAAGAATTCCGAATCAAAGTATTAGAGTATTTTAAATTGCTTGATCCACTTTTTGATTCGCTTCCACAAACTAATGAATTCAAAGAAATGAATGACTATATCAAAAGAAGGAAAGAAAATATGATCGAGAAAATTATGGCTGGTAAAAACGAGGAAATAGAAAAAAGATATGAGAGGTATATCGATTACGGCTAAATCTCTTTTTTCAAATATTTGAGAAAATTTTTTATTATTTTAGTCCTTTGGCTAGCTTCCGTTCTTGCCGCCTTTGTGTTCATTTTTTTTTCTAAAACTAAAAGTTTCTTATAGAAATGGTCTAGTGTCCATTTGTTATCATTTAGTTTCCTGTATGAACAAAATGGATCATTTTGATTATAAAGTGGCCTATTATCGGCACCTCCTGTTGCAAATGCCCTTGCAATACCGATTGCGCCTATTGCATCAAGTCTATCAGCATCCTGAAGAATCTTTCCCTCCAGTGTTTGTGGAATTTTATTTTTTGAAAAGCTGTGATCCTTTATTGCTTCTGAAATTATGGTAATCTCTTTTTGAGGATAATGAAGTTTTCTTAAGATCTTTCTTGCATGAAAAGCACTCTTTGTAGAAGAATTTTTTGATTGTTTATCAGACTTTGGAAAAGACACTGTATCATGCAAAAGAACAGCGGTCAATAAAATCTTCATGTCTGCCTTTTCTTGTTTACCTATCTTTTTTGCATTGTTATAAACACGCAAAATGTGTTCAAAGTCATGAGCTACGTCATTTTTTCTCATTCGCTTTTTGACTATTTTTTTTAATTCTTCTAACTGCTGCAATTCAAAATCTCCACAACCTTGGTTTTACAAATTTAAGTTTCTTTTCTGTTAACAAGATCTTCCAGTTAATAGATGCGAAGAATACCACTAGTGCAAGACCACCAAAATCTGCAATTATTATTCCAACTATTCTATTTTCAAATAACTCCAAAAATGGTACTAGAGCCACCTGACTTAATGATATCATTACATAATATGAGATCACACGTCCCATCCAGAATCCTACGAAAAGACCAATACTTTTTGCCTTCATTATTCCATATGCTATAAACAGCATGTTACTAGGCAAGGGTGATGATGCGAACAAAAAAGATGTGATAAAAAATCCATATCTCTTTTTTAGAAAAGTAGCTACTGTATCAAGACTTGATTTTCTTTCATCACCTAAAAATCTACGGAAAAATCTACTCAAATACATCAAGGCAGACCTTCCAATCAATGATCCTGTAGCTCCCACGAATGCAAGAATTATCGGGTCCAATGAAGAATCTGCTGAATGAAAAGTAGCCAAAATAAGCCACGTGGGAGGTACAAGAATAGGGACAACATTGAGTCCTATGAGTAAGAGAAAGATGCCAAAGTAGGATAACTCTCCTAACGTATCTAGTATGTCTATCATTAGTTAGAACCCAAAACTTTAGAATGTAAATCATTGCTTCCAGTTTACCTACGAAAAAATTAATTATTTGATGAGTTTATTCCAAAAAATACATAGTTTAGAAATTATTGGTAACGTTATTCAAAAAAAAAGATGAATTATGCATTATCTTTATATGAAATTAACACGTTATACTAATTCTGAACTCTAAAGCGTGGAAATGTTATCGGTGCGACCTTATTTTTAAAGATGAATCGCACGCCATGCTTCATGAAGAACTCTCAAAGCATAAGGTAAATTCTATCAAGCTACTCAAGGCTTAAGTTTTTGAAATCTTACAAAAGATTTGTCGTTTATGTGCAGGAGGAGGGATTTGAACCCTCGAACCCCTAAGGGAGAGGATTTCCTATTGTCAGGAATCTTGAGTCCTCCTCGTTTGACCGGGCTTCGGTACCCCTGCAAGGTGAATTTTAGAATTTGATTATATAACTGAAGCTTGAAAATTTCAAAAAAAATCTGGTGTGACCTGATTTGTTCGAG
>JAEHKU010000021.1:0-4809 GCA_016838825.1 Nitrosopumilales archaeon
CCATGAGTAACGAAGGTTTTTTCTTCAACTTGGGCTTGAGAAATTGTTGGAAATACAAAGAAAACTGTTGATACGCCTGCAATTACCAAAATTGCTAAAGCTATCGTTCTTTGAGTGGACTTTGCCATAATAGATTAATTAAGAGCAATTACTGCCTTATTTAAAATTTAGACTAGTCTAAATTTGTTGCATCTAGTTAACTTTCTTAAATCAACGAAAATTTAGATCGGCGATCTAAGAACAGTTTCCGTTTAGCCTATACGTAGATAAGTTCAATTAAAACGAACGATTTCAAAGTTAAGTTTTAACTAATTGTTTTTTAGCACTTACATTATGACAAAGTCCTCTTCGATCTTTATTGTGGCAGGAGCTCTGATAATTGTCGGTTTTGCATTATCCATTTATGGTTCTCAGTTAATTATTGAAAATATTTCTATTCTTGAAGGATCTTTAGATCCAACCCAAACTATGGACATACAGACAACTTTAGAACCAGAAAAAAATGAGGGCGGAAGATATGTTGTACAAATCACTGACTTTACTGATGAAATTGTTAACATTAGAGTGCTTGATCCAAATGAAGTTCTAATAATTTCAAAATCCGTTAGTCAAAAATCATTCGAAGGAGAGTTCGAAATTACTTCTCCAGGAACTTACAAACTCATAATTGAAAATCCGGGTGACAATGATATTCGCATAGTGGGAGCAATCGGATATATGCCAAATGATATAGTTTTGGCTGTTAATACATCAAGTCTTATTATCATTGTTGTAGGACTAGGAGGTATTATGGTAGGAGGAGTTTATCTTGTTAGAACTCGACGAAAGAATAGAGTTAGTTAAGATAGCTATCTAGCTCAGTTAATCCTTTTGTTACTGATGAAAAATTTTCATCATTTTCAATTATCTGTGAAAGTTTTTCTTTGTTAACAGCATAAACTATTTTATTATTGTGACTTTTCTTTGTGACAAAGTCATGTTGTATAAGATAAGATAGCCTTTTCTCTATTTCATCTTCAGTTAGTTGTAATTTTGCTAAAAGATACGAAGAATCCTTGCCACCATCTTCAAGTTCAGATAAGATCACAGAAACATCCGAGTCAAAAAGAATATCAATAATTTTTTGTTTATCAAAGCCTTCTTTCAAGATATATCACCAACTGCTTTGCCGCCGAAAAACTCTCTTATTATTAGTCAAATAATCGTTGACTAAAACGGTATCCATATTTTCTTGATTTATGTAATATGCAATGCCCTTAAGCTGTTTTTCTAATCCTTCAACATAGTGTAAAAGTTCACTTTCTTCACCAATCACAATAGTATCTACTTTAATTCCTTCCCTACTGCACTTCTTGGCTTCTGTTAACGTTCTATTATCTATCTTTGGATCCACCTTTCTATATCTGTAACATAAGTAAACCATACTGCCATCACTCGTATCCAATTTTATGTTCTTTTCATCTTTTAATTTTGATAAAGTCACACTATCAGGTCTGTAGAAATTAGAATATGGTTTATCAGAAAGTATATTATTTTTTTGAGATTCATTATCAATGAAACAAGCACTTGGTTGACCATCAGTGATCATTACGATTCTTTTATTCTGCGAATTATTTCGGCGTAAGATTTTACGGGCAAGCCTAAATGCCGCTTGATAATTTGTATAATGTAAAAAGTTGTCATTAGCATCATATGTACTCAAATATGGGATATCTTGTGGGGCAATCTCAGATGCTAGTGAACCAAAACCTACAATGTATATTGAATCGTTAGGAAAGAACTTCTTGTTTAATACGTACAAACTCCAAAGTGCCTTTTTGGCAGCTTCTATCCTACTTACTCCCTTCTTTCCAACAGAATACTTCATTGTAGAGCTTAGATCTATGCAGTATACCACAGTAGCTTTAACATCATCTGCTGTTTCGAATTCCTCTAGATCATCTATTTCCATACTTAACGGAAATTGTATTTTCAAATTTTGTTTTGAAATTCTCTGAATCGCATTTAGCATTGTATGAGAAACACTAAGGAATTTTATTTCATTACCAGGTTCAAATCTTCTGGTCGTATCAAGTGTTAGGCTCCCTGAACCAACATTTTTTGTTTCATGATAACCGAAGTCACCTTTATCTAGTATTTTCATAACATCACGTAAGATTTTTCCGCCTATTTCAAAAAATCCTTTTTTCGTAAGCCATTTGTTTCCATCACAAATGTATCCTTTTTCTCGTAGATACTTTGTAATGGGTTCATCTCCCATTTCATATGTTTCATTCATTCCTTCAGAGTAATGCTCCGGTTTTTTTTCAACATCTAATTGTATCATTGCGTCTTGCAAAATACGTTCAAGATCTTGCACAGATGGTCTCTTTTCCTTCAAAGCTTGTTTTGCGAGTATCTGTAAAATTTTTTGTAATTTTTTTTCAGATATTTCAATTTTTAAATTTCTGCCTTTAGTTTCCTTATAAGGAAAATAATCAAAATTTGAAGTACTATGTTGATACATAACTAGACTCTCTTTTTTCTAATATCTTGGGTTGAATCCAACATAATCCTTCAAGTATGATTTCTATTATTGCTGCTTTAAGTTCTGACTCTGCCTCTTTTGATTTGTTTAACATTTCGGATTTTATCTGATACTGAGATGCATTCTTTTCAAATTCTTTTTGTTCTAAGAAAACTTTCTGAAGAACCGAATCCACTAGTTTTTCTAATGTTTTGAAATTAGTTAGTTGGTTTTTATAGTATCCTTCGTTTGCATTTTCCCACAAATTTAGTTGAGAGACATGGAAAGTCTTTCCTGCAAATTCCTGATTTATCTCTTCAAAAGTTGAAGGCTCAATTCCTTCAAGATATTGTGTTGTAATGTCTTGGATTGACTTGGTAATTATGTCTCTGAATACCTTGCTGCGATTTTCCACAGTATCGTCCATTTCTGAGAGCTCAAATTTTGCGACCTGATCTAAACAAAATATGTCAGATAATCTAGGCACAGGGAGGATTTTGTGATGTAATGCTCTTGTTCGTTCGGCCTCACCTACAAGAAGCTCAAGACCATGTATGCCCAATCTTACACTAATTCCCTTCTCTTGGTTAATTTCGTTACTTGCTCGAGCATTTTGAACAATTTTGCCCATCATCTTCAACATAAATACAGGAATAAGTGATTTGGAAATGTTTGCTTCTTGAATTATAATTAACATTTCATCCTCTAGTGAATTTGGATAATGTGTGTGAATGTGACTCTTTAGTCTATCATACAATGGCTCAATTATTTTCCCTGAATGAGTATAATCTATAGGATTTGCAGTTGCGAAGAACATAGTTTTTGGTTCAAAGATCACGGGGTATGCACCAGTTGTAAATTTGCCTTCTTGGAGTACTGACAAAAGAGCAACTTGTTTTCTAGGATCAAGGACGGGTAGTTCGTCAATACAAAAAATTCCGTGTTTGGCCTGCATTAGTTGCCCAGGAGAATAGGATTCAATTCTGTACATTTCAATTCCTTTCTTTGCGATTTTAATTGCATCTATGTAACCAACCAGATCTTTCACAGAAATATCAGGAGTAGCAAGAACATACTTGTATCTATGTTTCCCTTCGAGCCATTCTATGGGAGTATCCAGCTTTTCATTTCGGATTTTTTCACTACTTTCAGGGCTTATGTGAAAATGAGTATTTTGTCTAATTGGTTCCGTATCTTCCAAGAGTGAAATCATTTCATCTTGAGGTAGATCCATGGGACAGTCATTTGTTAAACTATTCTTGATGATAGGAATTGGAGATAAGAGGTGGTTCGCTATTATTTCAGAAATCTTAGTTTTTGCTTGCCCTATCTGGCCAATAATTAGTATATCATGGTAAGAAAGTATCGCTCTATCTAATGCAGGAATGACATCTTCATTAAAGCCAAGAATACCCGGATACTTGGCATTGTTTGTTTGTGTCATTAAAATTAGATTTCTTCTTAGCTGCTCTTTTGCGCCTAAAATCTTGTAATTAATTTCCAAAAGATCTTTTAGAGTCTTAATCTCTTTGTAATCTTCGGGAATTCCTGCTCTAATCTCCGTGTATTTTGGCTCGGAGGAATAACTTCGTTTCACAAATTGTACTAGTTCTATCAATTGTAGAAACTTAACACAATCATCATTTAAAATATTGCATGCTTTCCGTATAAAATACGAAGGAAATTGATGATAATGTAGCATAGTTTTTATCGGGCACTAGAGATTTTTGCTTACTTGGCTACAGAAGAATTTCAACATATTATAAGAATTGTTGGACAAGACATATACGGTGAAAACAAAACAATCATTGGAATTAGTCAAGTAAAAGGAATAGGATACAACCTTGCTAATGCTATTTTAAATATTTTAAAAATTGATCCTAATGGCAATATTGGCCAACTCACTGATTCCCAGATACACGCAATTGAAGATGCCGTAAAGGACCCATCTTCAATTAATCTCCCCCCTTGGTTCCTAAACAGAAGAAAAGATATTGAAACTGGAAATGATTTACATTTTATCACTTCTGATGTTGACCTTAATGTAAGAAATGATATTGAAAGAGAAAAAAATACTAACAGTTGGCGTGGCTTTCGCCATACTTTTGGTCTGAAGGTTAGAGGTCAACGAACTCGTACCACAGGACGAAAAGGTGGTGCGGTAGGAGTTAAAAAAGGAGGAAAGATCCTTCCACCAGGTGTAGTTCCTGGTGCACTAGGTACAGCTGAAGAAGGTGCTGTTCCTGAAGGTGCACCAGCTAAGGAAGGTGCACCAGCTAAGGAAGGTGCACCAGCTAAGGAAG
>JAEHKU010000021.1:4814-19296 GCA_016838825.1 Nitrosopumilales archaeon
TGAAGAAGGTGCTGTTCCTGAAGGTGCACCAGCTAAGGAAGGTGCACCAGCTAAGGAAGGTGCACCAGCTAAGGAAGTAAAAAAGGCTTCAACACCACCCAAGTCATCATCAAAAGAAGAAAAGAAGTAAGAAGGTGACTTGAGTGGGAGATCCAAAAAAATCCAGAAAAATGTGGAGAAAACCTAAACGTCCACTAAATTTTGATTTTATGCAGGAAGAACTTTTTACTATTGGAACTTTTGGGTTGAAAAATAAGCGTGAGTTATGGAAATCTCGTACAGAATTATCCAGAATTCGACATCAAGCAAGATCACTTCTTGCTATACGAAAAGAAGAGAGAGAAAAGAAAGAACCTATACTTATGAGATCATTAACACGAGTAGGATTAATTAATAAAGATGCTTCGTTGGATGATGTTCTGAATCTACAAGTTACTGACTTTCTTTCTCGTAGATTACAAACAATAGTACAAAAAAAATTAAACTTTAGTACTCCATATCAAGCTAGACAAGCGGTAGTGCATGGTCACATAATGATTGGGGAACGAGTTATTACTATTCCTTCACACCCAGTAAGAGTCGAAGATGAGGTCAAAATTCATTTAACCCCCGAGTCTTCATATAACCAGCAGTTAAAACCTCCCGAAACCTCTACAGATTAAGTGATTCAATTGTTAAAGATTATTTGTAAATAGATTCTACTCTCACTATGTGTTCAATAATAGGCTACACGGGAATTAATTCGGCAGCTCCAATATTGGTAAATGGCCTTAAGCGAATGGAATACAGAGGCTATGATAGCGTTGGAATAGCTACTTGCTCCAATAATCGAATTCTAATTAAGAAAGGTGTGGGAAAGGTAATTGAAGTAAATAACAACGAAAAGCTAGACTCACTTCCTGGAAACATTGGAATCGGTCACACTAGATGGGCAACACATGGCAAAGTAACTGAGACAAACGCACACCCACATTCATCCAGCTCAGGTAGTTTAGCGGTTGTTCATAACGGTATAATAGAAAACTTTGAAAGATTAAAACAAAATCTAAAAGAAAAAGGCTATACTTTCAAGAGTGAAACAGATACTGAGATTATTTCAAATCTCTTACAAGAGAACTTTGAGCAAACAAAAGATATAAAAAAATCAATTATTCGGACAGTATCTCAACTAGAAGGAAACTATGCTTTTGTTGTTATATTTAAGGATGGAACGTTGTGTGCAGCTAGATTTCATGAACCTCTCATTGTGGGAATTGGAAAGCATAATGACTATTTCATTTCAAGTGATGTGCTAGGCTTTATAGAGCAAACAGACGATGCGATTTACATAAATAATGCTGAATTTGTTTTAATCAATTCTTCTGGAATCCAAACATTTGATTTCAATGGTAATTTAATACAACATCAGATTACTAAGGTTTCAAAGGAATTTGCTGATGTTTACAAGGGAGACTATGCTCATTTCACACTAAAAGAAATTTCTGAACAGCCTGAAACAATAATCAAAGCTGGTGAGAAAACAAGAGATGAGCTTGATACAATCATCGATTTTGTGAAACACGCAAAAAGCCTCTATATTACAGGAAGTGGAACTAGCTATAATGCTGCACTAGTAGCCAAGTATCTTTTATTAAAATATGCTAAGATAAAAATAGAACCAATTATTTCAAGTGAGTTGCAGTTTTCTCCTGATTCTTTAGATACTAATTCAGTACTCATAGCACTTTCTCAAAGTGGTGAGAGTGCTGATGTACTCGAAGCAGTAGAGCTCGCAAAAAAATCTAATGCAAAAATTCTTTCCATTGTAAATATAATGACGTCATCTCTTGTCCAGCTCTCATCTGTAGTAGTTGGAATGAATTGTGGGCCTGAGATTGGTGTTGCAGCAACAAAAAGTTTCACTTCACAGCTTTCTATCCTTTACAAAATTACAAACCAAATTTGTGGTGGAACTTTGGAATTAGATTTCGACAAAGTTTCTAATTCTATGTCAGAAATTCTTTCTGATCATTCAAAGATTAAAGAAGTAGCAAAAAAACTGAAGAGTGTATCCGATATCTATGTACTTGGCAGAGGTATACACTTTCCAATAGCATCTGAGGCCTCGTTGAAATTAAAAGAGCTTACTTATATTCACGCTGAAGGGATTCCGGGAGGAGAATTGAAGCATGGTCCATTGGCACTTATGACTCCTAATGTATATGTCATAATAATAAATCCAAATGATTCAACATATGAAGACACTCTCAATAGTGCAAGAGAAATCAAGGCACGTGAAGCTAAAATAATAGGAATATCAGACAGAAAAAGCGATGTTTATGACTATTGGATAAAGATACCTACGATTAATGAAGCATTATATCCTTTAATTGAGATTCTTCCGATTCAGCTTCTTGCCTATTATTCCGCGGTAGAAAAAGAAGAAGACCCAGATTATCCAAGAAACTTAGCTAAGTCTGTGACTGTAAAGTAATTCTTTGATATTCTTTTTCTGTTAGTGAGAGAAGAGTTGATGAATCAAGTCCTATCTTTAACATTGAAGCAATTGATGCACCCCCAGCACCTACTCCTTCCTTAACAAATCCTTCAGCATACGAACGAAGGCCTGAGATTTCCGACTCGGCTAGTTTGAGTTTAGCTACCAATATAGGAACATCACAAATTTGTTTAATCATTTCCACGAAGTTGGCAGTCTTATCTTCTATAATGTATGATGTTGTTCCGATAGCTGTGTTTTTTTCTTTAAAACCGATTTTTTTTGAAAATGCTAAAATCGCTGCCATTTGAGTACCTCCAGCCAATAATACATTTGTGGATTCTGATGCAGAACTCAACATTCCTGAAACAGTTGGAATCATTGGATCACCAACATTTGCTAAAACTGTAAAAGGATCATCTGTATCAAATCTTTTTAATGCACTATCAACGATTTTGTTTTTCAATTTGACAGGATTTGAAAGCATGCTGCTGCTAACTTTAGCATTCACGTCAAATCCCTTCAGCACCCCAAGCGCAGTGGTAGTACCTCCTGGAATGCTTTCTCCAATTACTAAGCAATCTGTAGAAGAACCAAGGAACCGCCCTATGATTCTTCCATATTCTACTGCTCTTGTAACCGAATCACGATCTAGACCAGCTTCTAATGCAATGTTTTTACCAGGCTTTATTCCAGTTTCTAAATAAGGAAGATTTGGCAAAACTTTACTCCCCGCATTAATTATAATAGTAGGTATACTGGCCGCTTCTAATGCAACTTTAGTGAGAATGGCAGGAGTGGGTTTTCCATCGGGAGTCATAGGTATGACATCTATACATTTACAATTTCCATAATGAAGAAACTCAGCATCAGCAGCAGGTGTAAACTTGACAAAATCCAAGTTTGCTCCCGCAACAGTAATTCCTGGAATTTCACAAGTCTCAGTATAAGAAATAACTAAAGAAAATAAAAAATTCTTTTTTTTAATTTTTTTTATAAAATCAATTCCTTGTTGAACACATCCTAATACCTCAATATCTTGCATTGATTATTCACTACCCATAAATTCGGTAAATTCAGGTTCCGTTTTGGGTTGCAAAACAAAATTCGTCCTTTTTTCTTTACCTAATGTAGATGAAGTTGATGTACCGTAATTGTGGCCTGGATATAATATAAGATCTTCATTTAGTCTATAAATAACATCAAATAGACTATGATATAGTTCTCTTGCGCTTCCTCCAGGCAAATCAACTCTTCCACAATTCCCTACAAAAAGAGTGTCACCAGAAAAAATTTTTCCGTCCCCTACTAAGCAAATACTATCTTTGGAATGTCCTGGTGTATGAATGACAGTTAGTTGAGATTTACCAAATGAAATCTTATCATTATTAGATAATCTAATATCGTTTTTTATTGTAGATGCTTCATGCTGAATTATTTTTGCATTTGTGACTTTTGCTAGGAATTCGTTTCCTATAGTATGATCAAAGTGATAATGAGTATTAACAATATATTTTACTTTAAGATTATTTCTTTCAATGACTTTTTGAATTTTTTCTAGATCCCATGATGGATCTATAATTACTGCCTCTCCTGTCTCCTCGTCTTCCAAAATATAGGTAAAATTTTGCATGTTACCAACTTCGATTTGATGGACTTTCATAACACACCAGCTTCAGCTTCAGGCGGAATACCTATATTTTCAACTATAATATCACCGCAAACATCTTTCCTATTTGGCATTCCAATTTTCATCTTGTGAAAAGTTATGGTTACATCAGCAGCTACATATTTTTCACTAGTATTTCCTGTATCTGGATCCAAGCCAGAAGGAACATCTACTGCAAGTTTGAATGCGTTTAATTTATTGATCATGTCAATTGCTGAAGCATATGGTTCTCTTATTTTACCTGAAATTCCTGTACCTAATAACCCGTCTATAATTATATCTGATTTTAAATTTAACTCGTTTAGCGCTGATGCTATAAGCAGATCAACAGAGCTCATCTTTTCAAGAATTTTCCAATTGGTTCTGCACTCGTCAGTCTTGATCTTTTCTGGGTTTCCAAGTAGTATTACTTTAACTTTGGAACCATATCCTGCTAAGTGTCTCGCAATAACAAGTGCATCACCACCGTTATTGCCTAAACCTGCCAAAACTAAAATTTTCTTGGAGGAAATATCATTGAATCTATTTTGCAAATATTTAGCTGCAGAGGCACCAGCATTTTCCATCATAAACTTTCTTAGAAATCCCATTCGATGACCATTCTCTTCAATCTGCATCATCTGTTTCACTGTTATTTCCATAGATACTTCAGAAATAATGTATCAAATATGGCTTTACAAAACGACTTTATCTTGGTGTTTAATCTTATCAGGCGTGTTATTAAAAAACGTGAAAACATCTGTAAACAAAATCTCTATTTCCTTAACTGCTGAACGGAATTCTAGGGAATATTTGATAAAAAGCACCCGTGAGGTGATAATTTTATGTAGTGAATCTATAATCTCAGTTCATAGAAGCAAAATTAAAGAAGGTAAAACTAAGGCGTTGCGTGCAAAAAAATTACTTGATAAGATAAGAAAGAAGGCGGGAGGAGAACTTTACAAGCATCTCATAACTCCAGAACAGGAAATGGTTGAAGCTTTTGCTTTTTTGTCAATAGTGGAAGGAAAAAATATACCTTCGGTGGAATCGCTTGGTGTACGACATGGCTCTTATGTATTAGGTCTTCTTGACTGCATTGGAGAACTAAAAAGATTAGTTTTTGATAAAATAAGATCTGGAAAGGCAAAAGAAGCAAGGAATATTTTTGATATTATGGAGAACCTCTACCTTTTGCTGTATCCATTCGCATCCTATGACAGAATAGTGAAAGAGGTCAGAAGAAAACTAGATGTTAATCGAGTACTCATTGAGGATACGAGGGCTGCAGTAACTGAAGAAATCAGACGATTCGAGCTAATTAATGCTATAAATAAAATTAGAAAATAACTTTTTCAAATTCCATTGTTAAAATATAATATTGTAAATGCGGGAGATGGGATTTGAACCCACGAACTCCTAAAAGACTAGGCCCTCAACCTAGCGCCTTTGGCCGGGCTTGGCAACTCCCGCAACGGAATTCCCATCAGGGTTTTTATAAGCCTTGATCACTTTTTCACAACGTGCTGGTACCAATCAGATGTTTTACATGTGGTAAATTAGTATCAGATAAGTTTGAGGAATACAAGAGTATGATAAAAGCTGGAGAGGAACCTGCCAAAGTACTTGATTCCTTAGGTTTTACAAGGTATTGTTGCAGAAGAATGCTGTTAACTACAGTTGAAACAATTCGTCAGATTATTCCCTTCTACGAAGCTGTTAAGAGAAGAGAACAAGAAGTACAATCTGAGCTAGAATAATTTGCCGAAAATAACATCAGTGAAAGGAAGACTTCTCTACGATAGTAGAGGAAGTAAAACTATCGAAGTTGATGTTTTTTCAGATAACTCACATCTGGGAAGAGCGTGTGCTCCTTCAGGAGCTAGCGTCGGAAAAAATGAAGCAGTAAGTTTTCCTAATAAAAGTCCTGAGAAAAGCCTTCAAGTACTAAACGAAAATGTGAAAAAATTCATTGATCTTGACTCATCTAATTTAAAAGCAATACATGAAACTTTACGCACAATAGATTCTACTCTCAATTACTCCATAATAGGTAGCTCAGTTGCATTTGCTTTAACTATTGCCGCTATGGATTCTGCAGCAAAGGCATTAGGATTACCACTTTTTAAAGTAATTTCAAAGAATTCTGACTTGAAATTTCCATATCCTTTAGGAAATATTCTAGGCGGGGGTGTGCATGCTGGACCAGGAACTCCTGACATACAAGAGATTTTGGTATGTTCTATCGGTTCTAAAACAATTGTTGATGCGATTGAAACTAATATTGCCGTCCATCATGAATTAAGAAATGTCCTCGAAAAATACGATTCTACTTTTACTCATGGAAGGGGCGATGAAGGAGGCTGGGCTCCAAAAATAGATAATCAAAAAGCACTAGAACTTTCTGCAAAAGCATGTGAAAATCTTGGTTTTACACTTGGAAAAGAAGTATCGTTAGGGGTAGATTTTGCATCATCAACTCAGTGGAATAGAAAAAAACAAAAATATGTTTATGGAAGGGGTGGCTTCGAAATAAATTCTGAAGAACAGATAGAATTTGTTTCTGACATTATCAAAAAATTCAAACTAATTTACGCTGAAGATCCTTTACACGAAGAAGCATTTGAAGAAATGAGTGTATTGACTAAAAGATTTCCTAACGTTATGATAGCTGGTGATGACCTTATAGTTACCAATTCTGAGATACTCAAGAAAGCTGTAAGCCTAAAATCTTGCAATGCTGCCATCTTAAAAGTAAACCAAGTAGGAAGTTTATACGACGCTCTTGAATTTGCATCAGAAGCTCAAAAAAATAATATCAAATTAATCACATCTCACAGATCAGGAGAATCAACTGATTCTCACATATCACATATTGGTATTGCAACAAGATCAAATATGTTAAAAGTTGGAGTCGTTGGTGGAGAAAGGATTGTAAAATTTAATGAATTGATTCGAATTTCAGAGGATGATTTAATACGCGGAATGGCAGAAATTTAAGGTTCCAAAATGAGTAATCAGGATGATTTAGAAGGTATCGAAAAAAAGATCTTATCCACGGGAATAAGAGTAGGAACGCAAGTCAAGACAAAATTTATGATGCCGTTCATTACCAAAGCAAATCCAGAGGGTCTCTATATTATCGATATAAAAAAGACTATAGAGAGAATTCAAGTAGCAGCAAAATTCATCAGCAGAATGGATATTGCTAAGGTTCTAGTTTGTTCTGCTAGAGAGTATGCAAGTGTCCCCGTGGAAAAATTCTGTGAAGTCACAAGTGCAACAAAGATGTTAGGTAGGTTCATGCCAGGAACTCTTACAAATCCCCTTTTACCATATTACACTGAACCACAACTTATTTTTGTTTCAGATCCTCAGACAGATGCACAAGCTGTTATAGAGGCAACAAATGCGGGAATTCCTGTAATTGGTATTTCAAACACAGACAACGTAACTTCGAAGCTGGATCTAATAATACCTGCTAACAATAGAGGCAGAAAATCTCTTGCAACTATTTACTGGTTATTAGCGAAAGAAGTACTCATTCAAAAAGGTAAGCTGAAAGAAGATGAGTCACTAGACTATCAAATTGATGATTTTGAGACTAAAATAACAGAAGAGGAAGTAATAGGATAATGCAAATAAGAACACCAGCTGTAGCTGGTATGTTCTATCCAAAAGAAGAGGATAAGTTGAAAAGCTCAATTCGTGATAGTTTTTTGCATTCCTATGGTCCAGGCAAGCTTCCACCTTCAGAATCTTCAAAAAAAATCTATGGTGTCATTTGTCCCCATGCAGGTTATGCCTATTCAGGTCCTATTGCAGCCCATTCTTATTATGCCATGTCTTCAGAAAAATACGCGCTTTTTGTAATTATTGGACCAAATCATTGGGGTATTGGATGCAGTGTAGCATCCATGAAAGAATGTAAATGGCAAACTCCACTTGGAAATGTTGAAGTAGATTCTGAATCTAGTGTTGAGCTTAACAAAATTTCTGGTGTAATTGAACTTGATTTCTATTCTCATACAAGAGAACACAGTCTAGAAGTTCAGATTCCCATGCTACAAGAAGTTTACTCTCATCAATTTAAGATCGTTCCTATTATTTTGATAAACCAAGATTACACCACTGTTAAGCAAGTTGGATCAGCAATAGCTAAAATTGCTAAAAGAAAAAAAGCTGTTATCATCGGGTCTTCAGATCTAACACATTATGAAGAAAATAGTGTTGCACACAAGCAGGATAAATTACTAATTGAACCCATCTTAAAGTTGGATTTGGATGATTTTTATCGAGTTTTACAGGAGAACCAGGTGAGTGCATGTGGCTATGGAGCAATAGCTTCTACCATGCTAGCCTGCAAAGAATTGGGTGCAACTCAAGGAACGTTGTTAAAATATGCCACAAGTGGCGACATTGCAGGCGATATGACATCTGTAGTTGGATATCCTTCAATTGTGTTTTCTTGAAATCTATTTCGTCCGCGCCTGCAAAGATAATTTTATTTGGTGAACATTTTGTAGTGCACGGCGTCAAGGCATTACTGTGTACAATAGACAAGAGAGTAATTGTAAGTTCCAATCAGATTGATGAAAAGGTAATCAAAATAAAATCAACATTAGGGAATCTTAGTACAAACATTTCCTCAAAATCTATTGATGAGCAAAAAAATCCTCTAAAGCCTTTTCTATATATTGCAAGAAAGATACTGGAAAAAAATAATACAAATTCAGGAATCGAAATAGAAATCAATTCTGAAATCCCTATTGGTGTAGGTCTAGGTTCATCTTCTGCTTGCTGTGTAGCTGCAGCAGCATCAATTTCGGGTATTTTTGATAAACTATCAAGAGAGCAGATTTTGAAGTTAGCTATAGAAGCAGAAAGAGAAATTTTTCAAAAAACTTCTGGTGCAGATTGTGCTGTTTGCACTTATGGTGGTTTAATAGAATTTAATGCCAAAGAAGGATTTAGTAATTTAGAATCTAAAATGGATTTCAGTTTAGTTATTGCAAATTCGAAGGAGACTCATTCTACGAATCATATTGTACATAAGGTACAAGACTTCAAAGACAAACATCAAGAATTATTCTCGTCATTTTGTGACAAAGAAAATATGATCATAGAAAAAGCACTTGGAGCACTTGAAGAAAATAATTTGGTTGTTTTTGGCCAACTCATGTCTAAAAATCAAGATCTTCTTGATCAACTAGGAGTAACTACTGCAAAGTTAAGAAATTTAGTTAATGTAGCAAGGGGTACATCTTACGGGGCAAAAATCACAGGAGCGGGTGGTGGTGGCTGCATTATAGGATTAGTGGATGATTCCAATCTGGACAACACACTAGCCAATCTTAAGAATCAAGACAGCGAATGTTTTGTCTCAAAAATAGACTATAATGGTCTTACGTAGTGTACATTTTTTAAACAACAAATTTTACTGAAATCAATAATGATTTTGATAAAACTTGGTGGTTCTATAATTACAAATAAGAAAAAACCTCTTACTCCTAGATATTCAGCAATCAATAAGATTGCTGCAAAGTTAAGACTAGTTAGAGAACCTTTAGTACTTGTACATGGTGGTGGATCGTTTGGGCATTATTGGTCTGTAAAATATGGTATACACACCAAACCCTCTAGATACAAAATGAAAGGAGTTTCCACTGTAAAGAATTCTATGGTTCATCTCAACACCATTGTTTTAGATTCTTTACTTGGACACAAGCTAAATCCTTACTGTTTGCCTCCTACTGATTTTATGAGAGGTGAAACACCAAACATCAAAAAAATACAAGAGATTAAGAAAATTGCTGCATCTAGTCTGGTTCCTGTTACTTATGGCGATGCCCTATGGTATGGCAAAAGCAAGTCATACATTTTATCTGGTGATAAGATTATGTCAATTCTCGCTAAGATTTTGAAACCAAGGCTTTGTATTTTTGTATTGAACGTGGATGGTTTGTTTTCTGATATGAAAACAAAAAAACTAATCCATCACTTTAAAACAAAAAAAATTTCAATGTCACATACTGAGAAAGATGTTACTGGAGGCATGATACGAAAGGTGGCGGAAGCTACTGAAATATCAAAGAGGGGTATGATTGTATTTTTTGTTAATGGAAATAAACCAGACAGAATTGTAAAAGCAATAAGCAAGAACTATTTCGAAGGAACAGTATTTGGAGGCTGATTTTATTGAGTGATGAGTTTGTAATTCTTGTGAATAAAAATGATAATCCCATAGGATTGGAAGAAAAGGTAAAGTGCCATTTGCCTAATGGCAAATTACACAGAGCATTTACTACACTATTGTTTGACACAACTGCTAGACTTCTACTTACTAAAAGAAGTAAAAATAAGATTTTGTGGCCAGACTGGTGGGATGGTAGCGTTGCAAGCCATCCCAGAGAATCTGAGACCTATGTTTTATCTGGTCAGAGAAGATTGTCCGAGGAAATTGGGATGTCTTGTAAATTAGAATATTTGTTCAAGTTTGAGTATCATGTTCCTTACATGGATATAGGATCAGAGAATGAAATTTGTGGGACATTAATTGGTATAGTAAATAAGCCGTCTGATGTTAATCCGGTGAAAGAAGAAATTAGTGAAACGAGTTGGGTTACTCGTAATGAAATTCTAGCTGATCTTGAAAATACACCACAAGTTTATTGTCCTTGGATGGTATTAGCGTTACATCTTTTACCAAATTCAAATATGAACATACTTCCACAGCACAAAACAATTTTGGAAAGTTGGATTAAATCGAATTCGAAACAAACCCTAGTTAAGTCAGTCAAATATCACTTTCCAGATGATTCATGGGAGTTAAAATAATGTCAAAATCTTCCATTTCAACAAATGCAAAAAAAGTTAATTCTTTTCTAACATCTAGATTGCACGGAAGACCAACAGAGCTATACAAAGCTGCATCTCATATCATGGTTCATGGTGGAAAACGATTAAGACCCTACCTGGTGATAAAAAGTTGTGAAATTTTAGGTGGAACCGTTAAACAAGCATTGCCTGCTGCTGCATCAATAGAAATGATTCATAATTTTACTCTTGTTCATGATGATATTATGGATAATGATGATATGAGACATGGTGTTCCTACTGTACATACAAGATTTGGCATACCAATTGCAATTTTGGCTGGTGATGTTTTATTTTCAAAAGCATTTGAAACAATCTCTTCTGATTCCCATATTCCCGAAAAACAGTCGCGTGCGCTAGTTTCAAGTTTAGCAAAAGCATGTGTTAATGTTTGCGAAGGACAACTCCTCGACATACAAATGGCACAAAATCAAAAAATGCCTTCCGAGTCTCAATACATAAAAATGGTTGAAAAAAAGACTGCTACACTATTTGAAACATCATGTACTCTTGGCGCATTAAGCGCAAACTCAAATCGCAAGAATATAGCAAATCTTTCTTCATTTGGAAAGAACCTTGGCATCGCATTTCAGATTGTTGACGATCTAATTGGTGTTTTAGGAGATTCAAAAATTACAAAAAAACCAGTCGGAAATGATTTGCGAGAAGGTAAAAAATCACTTCCCATACTTATTGCAATCAAAAGTGCGAAAAGTACTAAAAGAGAAATTATCTTGAATGCCTTTGGAAATTCTGAGGCCACAAAAAACGACATAAAAAAGGCAGTTAAAGTCATGCAGTCTTTAGGTATTGAAAAAACAATAAGAAAAAAAGCAATTTACTATTCAGCTAGAGCACAAAGTTCCCTTTCTTCCTATGTTGGGCCATCAAAAAAAGAACTCATATCTTTATTGAATTTCGTCGTGAAAAGGAGCTTATGACTTGGATGAAAAACTAAGTCAAGAAATACGAAAAATCGCTTTACAAAATGCTTCTGAACATAATGGCCAAACCAGAGAAAAAATAGTATTAGCAAGAATCTTAGGGTCTCATCCAGATCTTCGTAACAAAATAAAGAATCTTTCCAGAGATGTTTCAGAGATAATTAATGTTGTAAACAAGCTTTCGATAGAAGAGCAAAGATCTAAAATAGAACAAGAATTTCCGGATCTACTTAAGGCTAAACCAAAGCAGGAAATTGAAAAAACAATTCTTCCACCCCTAGAGGAAGCAAAAAATGGTATGGTAGTAACAAGATTTCCCCCTGAACCTAATGGTTATCCACATATTGGACATGCAAAAGCCGCAATCATAGATGAAGAATATGCCAAGATGTATGGTGGCAAAATGATACTTCGGTTTGATGATACAAATCCAGCCAACGAAAGAATGGAGTATTATGCTGCAATAAAAGTAGGGCTAGATTGGCTTGGTATCAAATACGACAAAATTAAAAATACTTCAGATGATTTGGAATTAATTTACGATAAAGGTTTGCATATGATAAAATCTGGACAAGCATACGTTTGTACTTGTAAAGCTGAAACAGTTAGTGAAAACAGAAAGGAAAAGAAACCCTGTAAATGTAGATCTATTGATCAAAAACAAACTGTGGACAGATGGGAGAAGATGTTTGAAAAGTACAAACCAGGTGAAGCTATTGTTCGATTTCGTGGTAACATGAACTCGGAAAATACGGTGATGCGGGATCCTGTACTCTTTAGAATCATTGATAGTTCACATGCATTGCTTGGTAACAAGTACAGGGTATGGCCTGGCTACGATTTTGCAACTGCAATAGAGGATAGTGTGGATGGAATAACACA
Source organism: Nitrosopumilales archaeon (assembly GCA_016838825.1). Classification (GTDB taxonomy): domain Archaea; phylum Thermoproteota; class Nitrososphaeria; order Nitrososphaerales; family Nitrosopumilaceae; genus JAEHKU01. The sequence continues at coordinate 17,641 of JAEHKU010000021.1, forward strand.
TGCTTTGAGAACTAAAGAATACGAACTTCGTAATGAGCTGTACTACGCAATTTTAGATGCATTACAAATGAGAAAACCTAAAGTGCTCGAGTTTTCAAGGCTAGAATTTGAAGGTATGCCAGTATCAAAGAGGGTCTTAAAACAATTAATTGATGAGGGAAAGATACCAGATTACGAAGATCCTAGAATTCCAACATTGGAAGGACTGAAGAGAAGGGGAATTTTACCTGATGCTATAAGAAAATTTGTTCTATCTTTGGGATTTACCAAGGCGGATACTACAGCTCCTTTCGATGTCTTAGAGTCATTCAACAGGAAGATGGTGGATTCAAAGAGTATCCGACTTAATATGGTAAAGGAACCAGTCAAATTGATTGTGAGCAAAATTCCCTTTGATTCAGTAACTATATCAAATCATCCTACAGTTGACATGGGTAAGAGAAAAGTAGTGATTGATGGAAACTTCTACATCTCAAAGAAAGATGCTAATGAACTGAAAGTGGGAAGCCAAATACGATTAATGAATCTAGGAAATGTTTCCATAACAAAATCATCTGTCGATTTGGAAGGTGAGTTTATTGATGATAATGTTAAATCAGAACTACCTAAAATACAATGGGTTCCTCAAAAAAGTGCACAAAAGATATCCATCATTATTCCCGGCATACTCTTCATTAATGATAATTTCAATGAAAACAGTCTTGAAATAACAGAAGGATACACTGAGGATTACTACTCAAATTTGAAAGTAGGAGATGAAATTCAGTTTATAAGATTTGGTTATTGTAGAAAAGATTCTGCTACCCAAGTAATTTTTACTCACAAATGATAGAAATGCTATGAAGGTTGCTAGATTATTTAGATCAAATCAAGAGACATATGGTTTTGTCAAAGAAGATAATGTTGTAACAAAGGAAGACATTACATACTTTACAGGCATTCCTATACCACAAAATGTAAAGGATTTTTTGTTTGGTGGATGGTTTGATGAAGTAAAAAAAAAGATAACCAAAATAGAGTATAAAGAAAAAATCTCTAGTTTTAAAATTCTATCACCCATTCCAAATCCTTCCAAAATAATATGTCTTGCATACAACTACAAAGACCATGCAATAGAGCAAAACTTGATTCCTCCAGATGAGCCTGTGATACTAATTAAACCTAATACAACACTAACTGGAACCAATTCAGATATCCTTTGCCCATCTTTCGTATCTAAATTGGACTATGAAATTGAGCTTGCGCTGGTTATAGGTAAACAATGTAAAAATATTGATGAGCTAGAAGCAAAAGAAGCAATATTTGGATATATGATATTAAACGATGTTACAGCTAGAGACATTCAAGCAAGAGACAAGCAATTTACTCGTGCAAAGGGATTTGATACTTTTGCTCCCTCTGGTCCTTGGATAACTACTTCAGACGAAATTCCAAATCCCCAAAATCTTAGAATGATAACTAAGGTAAATGATCAAGTTAAACAGGACTCATTTACGTCTAACATGTTTTTGAAAATTCCAATTATTGTTTCAATGCTAAGCAAGGTTATGACATTAGAAAAAGGAGATATCATTTCAACTGGTACTCCTGCAGGAGTCATGTCAAGCAAGCCTAATGCCATTTTTTTACAGGACGGTGATAAAATAGAAATGGAAA
>JAEHKU010000022.1 GCA_016838825.1 Nitrosopumilales archaeon
ATAGAAACCCAAAACATCCATACACTCAAGCACTGCTGGAGTCTATACCGTCATTGAAGGGTGATAAAAAACCAAAATACATCAAGGGTAATCCTATAAGTTTGATTGATCCTCCACTTGGCTGTAGATTCATTGATAGATGTCCTCAAGCTATGGAAAAGTGCAAAAAAAATCCTCCTCAGTTTAAAACTGATTCAGGATATTCGTTATGTTGGCTTTACGAATGACGTCTATTTTAATGGGTGATTGTAGTTATTTTAATGGTTATGACAAATTCCAAATCTTGTAAATCATTTTCCTAATTTTATCAATTCTTATGATTAAATAGCATGTAGTTTTTGTTTGTCATGTGGATTTTTCAGACATTTTGCCTTTTTCTCCGGAAATAGGTTATATCGGGCTTGCACTTGCAGGTTTTCTTGGCTCACTAATTCCGTTCGTACCACTACCGGCATTCTTTCTTTTAGCTACAATGGCAGTTGGTCAACAATTTGACATACATATCATGGTCATTATTTTTGCAATATGTTCTACATGTGCAAAGCAAGTTATTTTCGCAGTTAGTTATGGAGGGGGAAAAATGATTTCGGAGAAAACTAGGAAGAGATTCAAACCATTTGAAAGATTAGTAAAGAGATATGGTGCTGCTGCTGCGTTTGTAGCTGCTGCAACTCCAATACCAGATGATTTTATTTATGTACCATTAGGGTTGGCAAGATACAATCCGCTCAGATTTTTCATTGCTACACTAGCGGGCAAAATCATCCTGAGTTATATCATAGTATTAACGTCAAGGTCATTTGGATTATCCTTTGTAGAACCTTTGATTGAAGATGTAGACGACCCAGTGACGATCTACATAGGAATTGCAATCTTTGCCGCCATTATGACAGCTGTTGTTGTTTTAATGCTTCGTCTAGATTGGGCAAGAATCTTGGGCAGGGTGGCGCCGTGGACTCTTGAGCCAGATAAGAATGACGAAAATTAGCCCAGTGAAAAATTCCAAAGCATTTCTGTACCTTTTTTAATCCCAATCCTAGGTCTTGAAATAATTTTACGTTTATCAACGGAGTTACCTTCAGTTATGAAAAGGCTGGAAATTTTGGTGAGATCTTCACCGTATTGTTTTTTTGTAATTTGTAAGGCTTGCGCAAGCTTAGCAGGACCATTAGTTAGGTTCAAAATAGAATTAGTTTTTCTGTTTTTTTTCATGGTTTTGATACCGAGTTTTGGAGATAGTGCTCGTATTAGAACTGCTCCTGATTTGTACTTGTGACTTTTTGCAACTACATTCATCAAGTAATGCATTCCATATGTGAAATAGACATATGATATTCCTACCTGACCAAACATTACTTGGTTCCTTTCAGTCTTTCCTACGTAGCTATGGCTTGCCGGATCATCTTCATATCTATAGGCTTCAGTTTCGATTATTTCGCCAGAAATTACTTTGTGGTCAACTTTTCTAACAAGTTGTTTTCCAAGCAAGTCTTTAGCTACGATTACTGTGTCTCTTGCATAAAATGTTCTTAGTAAAGTCTTCATAAAAAATCCTCCATCGGAGATCCATTTTTAATTTTGCCAAGGACTTTGACTAATCGTCTAAAATCTTTTTTTAAGGGTGAAACCAACTTTGGATTATAGATGATTGCTGCAGGATGGAAGGTTACGAAATACAACCTTTTGTCTTTTCTTACAATTTTTCCATGATCTTTAGTGATGTTTTTTCCACCTAAAAGTGAAGAATACGCCGTATTCCCAAGTACACAAATAATTCTAGGATTAATAATTTCAAGTTCTCTGTTCAAGTAATCACTGCATGCTTTTTTTTCTTGTTTTGTTGGTTGTCGGTTTTCAGGAGGTCTACATTTAACAACATTAGTTATGTAAACAGAATCTCTTGACAGCCCTACGTGTTCTAAAAGATCAGAAAGTTTTTTTCCAGCAGATCCTACAAATGGTTCCCCCTTTAGGTCTTCACTTCTTCCAGGTGCTTCGCCAACAAACACTATTTCAGCCTTAGAATTGCCCTTTCCTGGAACAGCATGAGTTCTTGATTCACAAAGACTACATTTTTTGCATGAAATTACTTTGTACTTTATTTTTTCGAGAGATTGTAAAATCATGTTTGGACGCTTTTCACTGTTGCAATACCTCGAATAGTAGGACCACCATTTCCCATCCTCATAGTCTGCATCGGATCTCCCTTTCCACAATTTGTAATAGGTCTAATTGTAAAGTCCTTTCCACAAGCATCTATAGAATTGAAAAATTCAGGAGCTATTCCCATCACAATAACATCTCTAAGCAATTCAGTTGGTTCACCATTTTCTATTTTCCTAGCAAATTGGCATGATATGCTCCAGTTGTATCTCATCATATCAATTGACGGTACTTTCATGTTGTAAATGAGATAACCATTTTTTACTTCACTTATCATTTCCTGAGGGTCCCAATCCCCTCGATCTATACATGTGCAAGACATTCGAATTAACGGCATAAACTTGTAAGATGTTGCTCGCATACTAGAATTCGGCTCTACATTAAAAATTTCTGCTGTCTCTCTACTTTGCATATGATTCTTTAGTATTCCATTTTCAACCAAAATTTTCTTAGAAGCTTCTACTCCTTCGTCATCATATTTGTACCATCCAAGGCTTGTTTCTATTGTAGGGTCATCAATTACTGTCAAGTTCTCAGAACCTATTTTCTCGCCGATTTTTCCAGTCCACCAGGCACCACCTGCCCATGCCATTTCTTTTCCCATCACTCGGTCTGCTTCTGATGGATGTCCAAGAATTTCGTGAGAGAGAAGAGCCACAAAATCAGGATTCATGATAACAGTTGCTTTTTCTTCGTGCAGTGCTCTTGCATCAATTAAATCAGCAGCATTCTGAGAAACAAAATTTGCGCTTTCAAAGACGTCATTCGCATTCGTGATAGTTTCGATTCCACCTCTACCACCCTCGGTGACGTTCACTGATTGTGTTAAACCAGATTCATGTGCTGTAGCCATGAGATCTGCTGTCACATCTGTGAAATCTTGGTTAATTTTAGTTCCATCACTATTAATAAAATATTTTGAAAAAACTTTGGATTGAATAGTCACATATGATTTTATTATTCTCTTTCTGTCACGAATTATTTTGTCACACTCAAAACCAATTTTAACTAAGTCATCTACTGTAGGACTTTTTTGAACTACAAAGGTTTCTTTGGCAATACGAGTAGGAACGTCAGCAAGTTTTACTTTATGTTTTTTGCGTTTTGCATAATGAATTGTACTTCTAATTGTATCATGTATTGCATTTTTTACATTCTCTGAAGATGACGGATTTGACAGAGAACAAAAACCCCATGTTCCATCCACTAAAAGTCTTATTCCTAGACCTTGTTCATTTGATGATTGGAAATGTTCTATCTCGCCGTTTTCAATTAGAAATCCATGACTAAGTATAGATTCTGCTCGAACATCACAATATTGGCAACCGTTTTGGAGACTAAATTTGATAGCATTGTCTGAATAATCTTCGTAGTCATCTTGCAACATTGTTATCTTTAATTTTATGATTAATGTCCTATTTTCAATTTTATTTTTGAAGGAAAAATTTCATTCATTCGTAAATTGTTTGTAAATCTGATTAATTTGTGGCGTGTGCTTAGTTAGCTATGAATAAAAGACCATCAAGAAAACTCTGATCGTAATGGGAAAGATAGTGCTTGACACTAGCATCATAATAGATGGAGAAATTACAAAGCAAATTGAATCAGGTGTCATAAAGGATGTAGAGATTATCATCCCTGTTGCTGTTCTGGATGAGTTGCAATCACAGGCCTCACAAAACAAAGATTACGGATTAGTCGGATTGGATGAAATAAAGAAGATTCGAAACCTTTCAGAAAAGCACGGCATCTCAATCAAGTTTGAAGGGGAACGACCTACCACTGATGATATAAAACTAGCAAATCTTGGTCGAATCGATGCGATGATCAAAGATGTTGCCAAAAAAGATTCTGCTATTCTTTACACTTCTGATCATATACAAGCATTGGTTGCTGAAGCGGAAGGGATTACTGTTAATTACTCAAAGCCTGAACCAAAATCTTCAAACTTGGAATTTGAAAAGTTCTTTGACTCTAAAACTATGAGTGTTCACTTGAAAGAAGGTACTAAACCAATGGCAAAGCGTGGAAAGCCTGGAAACTTTACACTCGTAGAATTAGAAGATAAAATTTTAACTAAAGATTACCTGAGCTCAATAACTTCTGAAATTTTAGAAGCATCTAGGTTGGATCATTCTGGGCAAGTTGAAATTTCAAAACCCGGCGCATCTGTAATTCAGTATGAAGACTTTAGGATTGCTATAACTCATCCACCTTTTTCTAATAAATATGAAATTACAGTTGTACACCCTATAGTTAAGCTAACTCTAGAACAATACAACATATCTGAAAAGTTGATGAAAAGATTTTCTGAAAGTGCTGAAGGAATTCTAATATCAGGACCTCCTGGTTCAGGAAAAAGTACACTAGCATCAAGTCTCGCTGATTTTTATTCTAACAATCAAAAAATTGTTAAAACCCTCGAATCACCTAGGGATTTGCAGGTAAACAACAAAGTAACACAATACACCAAGTTAGATGGAAGTTTTGAAAATTCTGCTGATATTTTGCTCATGGTGAGACCTGATTATACGATATTTGATGAGGTTAGGAGATTTCAAGATTTTAAGACGTTTACTGATTTACGTCTGGCAGGTGTGGGAATGGTAGGCGTAGTTCATGCAAATACACCTCTTGACGCAATTCAGAGATTTATTGGCAAAATAGAATTGGGAATGATTCCTCATGTTTTAGATACTGTGGTGTTCGTAAAAGATGGCGACATAACACAAGTTTACGGATTAAAATTCCGAGTCAAAGTCCCTACAGGCATGATTGAGCAAGATCTTGCAAGACCTGTTATTGAGATACAAAATTTTGAAAGTAGGACTTTAGAATACGAGATCTATTCTTATGGAGAGGAAAATGTCATCATTCCCATTTCAAAAGAAGCAAAAAAGTCTGGAACTCGAAACTATGAACCAACTGAGGAATCATATGATTCTAGCTCTGAACTTGAAACTCCGTTTAACTTTTCGGAGTCAAGAAATTCACTAAATGTTGACGTCGGGAAATCTAATGTTGGTATGTTAGTTGAGCTCTACGTTAAAGATAAGTACCTATTATCTTCACGAGTTGGAAGGAAAGGAAGAATAAAGATTCCAAAGAAAACTAGTGCTGCAAAACAGCTGATGAGAACAAGATCAAAAAATGATATCAAAGTGTTTTTGAAAAATTACTGAAAACCTCCTAGAATCTTGGGGTCGGATTTCAAGTAGGTGACAAATTTTCTTAATTGCTTAATTGTTTTTGGATTTAGATAGTGTTCAATTCCTTCCACATCTTGATTTGCTATTCCACGAGTTATTCCTAAAAGTTCAAAAAATTCTAACAGTATGCTGTGTTTTTGTCTGATTCCATCCGCCAAAGAGTTTCCTTTGTCAGTGAGATTTATTCCGTGATATTTTTCATATTCCAAAAAACCACTTTCATCAAGCTTTTGAAGCATTTTTGTAACACTAGGTGCGCTGACATTCATGTATCGTGAAATATCAATCGTGGTAGCATATCCTTTAAGCTCAACTAACTCTGATATTACTTCAAGATAGTCTTCCATTTTAGAGCTTGAGCCTGTACGCGTTAACTGATGTGCTGCTTTTATTGATTCTAGTCTTTTAGAGTTTTTATTCTTCAAACACATTATTACTGTGAACGTGCGATATATTCGCATCTTTTTGAGTTTTGGGATCTTGACCTACTTGTAATTGTTCTTTACTCTGGAGGCTTATCTAAAGAAACGGAAATTTTAGCGTGATGGATGAACAGATGCAAGAGAAGATTAAGCAAATGAAATTAATCAAAGAATCTTTGACTCGAAGGGCTTCGATTTATTCGAATCTCGCAAAAATAGACGATAAAGGAACTGCACGTTCGTTAGGAGCATTACAAAGGGCATCCGCACCTGGTAAAAAAATGCAAAAGATTGGATTTATCATGTTTTGGGTTCCTGAGCCTACTGGAATTACAAATGCAATTGGAGGACCCATGATATTAGCGGGAAGATATTTGGATAAAGTTTACAATGGCTCTACCATCTCGGACATTGGACATGAAACAAAAAATACTTTTTCAGCAATTAATGATTTTAAAAAGGCAATAAGCTAGCATCAAATTTCATTTGATTTTTAACCAATAAAACTTGGTGTAGTATAGTGACCACAAAACTACAGGTACTCATTCCAATTACTATAGCTGCTATCATAGTGGGCACAGTTGGGATCATGACAATGCCTACTGATATCAAGCTAGAATCAGCAGAGTTCCCTAGAGGAACGATCAAAGTTGATAATATTGTTCTTGATGTTCAGATAGCCGATACACCTCCTTCTCAACAAAGGGGCCTTATGTTCCAAGATGAACTTCCGTATGATCAAGGAATGCTTTTTGTGTTCGATGAAATGCAAATCATATCTATGTGGATGTTGAATATGCAATTTCCCTTGGATCTTATCTGGTTTGATAGTGACGGCAATGTAGTTCATATAGAAAAAAATGTGCAACCATGCAAATCTGCTTTAGAAACAGTTACTTGTACTGCACAAAATGCTGCTGGACAAGAAGCAAAATATGTTTTAGAAGTAACTGCGGGCTTTGTTGATGAATTTACAATCACCAAAGATTCCAAACTTGAAATAATCTCTATCTAAGTGAACTGTAACCTTTTGCGTTTTTCTTCTGTTTTCTTTTCTGACTGAAATCTCTCTAGTTCGTATTGTTTCAAGTCAACGTATTTCAAAATGCTGCTCAAAGACGGATGAACTTTTCGTATTGATCTGAACATTTGTTGTGCGACCTTTCTATAGTCTGAATGACCTTGTGGTACTGTCCTGAGCTCAATTAGGTGACATGCCTCACGTAAGTTAAGATGTATGAAATAAGGATAATTGAAAGCAAAGTTCACAACGTATTGTGCTTGTTCAGGCATTCTTTTTCTCATGAGCGTAAAAACCTCCCTAGTTTTACTCATGCAATCACGATAATCTTTTTCAAGCCCTATCTCAGAAACTTCTCTCGGAATCGAAAATCCATGATCTGTTGTAAGTAACTGTCTTTCAAGTGTCAGAGCTCTGTGTCTATGAAAATCTCGGAACATTCCAAAATTTGTTAACAAATCAAAAGTGTATTCAGTCAATTCAAAGGCACGTGGTGGACGATGTCTTCTGTTTTTTCGAATTTTTGCAAATGACTTGATTATTTCTCCTTTTGCTTTTGGTTTTATTCTTTTTACATTTGAGAGAATAGTTCTGTATGATATACCAGGCGATTGTTCATATAAAATGGCAGAGATTATTTTATCAGATGCATTTTTTTCTGTGTCATAGTCTATCAGATCCACTTGGAAATTTTTTGTCTTAGTATTTTTGAGATGTTTTTTTGTGTGTAGTGCTGCTGTGGTTTTTATCTTTCTTAGATATTGCTGCAGAAGTTTTCCGTAATTGTCATTGGATCTTCTTACAAATGCTTTGATCACTGTATCTAGTTCACGCTTGATTTTTTCTGCAAGGACTCTTTCTTCTTCTAAATTGGAGCTAAATAATATGGTCAAAAGATATTCAAATGCACGACCGTTACCAGTAATTCCAACATTCGTGATAGTAGAAGCAGGAAGAAGCCCTCTCAAAATGTCAAGTGCTTTTGCTTTGGTTACTGCGTTGTAAATTCTTGTTGCAGATTTTATATCAGATTCTTCTATTAATTTTGAGAAATATTTTTCTACACCAGATGAATCTTTGAATTTGTATTTTTCAATAGGATCTCGTTCCCTAACGTATGAAATCATTGAATCAAGATTTCGTGAATAAACATCAAAATCTAGATTACATGCCTCCAAATATTGATCTGCGAACTTTGAACTCATTATTGCCGATTCCCTATGAAATTTGTATTCTCCGTTGACTTTTTTATCCCATTTTACATAACGCGTGGATTTTTCCAAGTATGATAAACCTAGTCTTCTATCCTCAATCTTTTGTACGGCAATGTTTGATAATCCTTCTATAGCAATTTGGGCTTCGCCTAATTCGGCTACTGAATCATCGCCATATTCTAAAAGTATTCGATTGTAGAATTCTTCACCACGGTTTTCATTTTGTAAGAATTCATCGATGAAAATTCTTCTCATGCTTTTGTCAGTCCTACTATATCGTGACATGAGAGCACCTCGATCAACTTGTTTTGGAGTAATTAATGCAAAAACAGAACCATCGACATTCGAAAAGTGTTTTAATAAAATTTCTCTTTCAGAATTTGGCGCTTCTTTATTTTTAGTACGACTTTTTTCTTGAAGAGCTGTTGCTTTTTTTACTAACTCTACAAGCTCAGATGGGTTAAGTTCATTGATATGCTGTATAACTTTGTTAAATTCTGTCTCAGTAGAAGTCTCTTCCATTGTATGTGATCGATATCAAAAGATCAATAAAAACTCCTAGTTATGATAGTCTCTTTTTCAGACTGTTAGACTCTTTTCTTTTAGATTTCTTAACCTTGTAATATCTGGCTCAAAGAACATATTGATCAACCAATCAAAAGCAACTCTGATTTTCTTTTCTGTAGTAGGAAGGTGTGTCAAATAGTATTGTCTCCAAATTAGCCATGCAAGTAAACCCCGTATCTTGTGTCCCATCAAAAGTGCTACTCCGTTTCTTTTGCCTATTTTTGCCATTGAGCCTTTGGTTTTGTAAACGAACGACTGCATCTGCGATTTTCCTCCTATGGCCGAGATGATATTATTTGAAACTACAGCAGCTTCTCTAACTGCGTGTTGTGCAGTAGGTGGGTATGGCTTACCTGTATTTTCATCTGTAACTAAGGCACAGTCACCTAATGCGAAAACATTTGGGCGATTTGTCGCTCTGAGATACTTATCTGTGATAATTCGACCAGCCTTATTGTGTTCACAGTCCAGACTTAAAATAACAGGATCCATTGATACTCCCCCTGCCCAGATCAAAGTCAGGCAAGGAATCTTTGTGCCATTTTCTAAAGTAACGAAATCTTCTCCAGCGTCAACAACTTTTGTTCCCGTGATTACATCCATTCCGTTTTTCCTTAATGATTCTAATGCAAACTGTCCAAGTTCGCTCCCAATTTCTGGTAGTATTTGGTCACTTGCCGAGACCAAAATTATTTTAATTTGTTCTACATCCAAGTTTCGATAAAATTTTTCAGCAGATTCTTTGATAAAATCATTCAGTTCTCCAGCAGTTTCTACACCTGAAAATCCACCACCTACAACTACAAATGTCATAAATTTGGAAATTAGAGTTGGATCTTCTTCTTGGTCTGCACTTTCTAGCATTGAAATAAGGTGATTTCTGATTCCAATTGCATCTCCTAGAGTCTTAATTGTTAAAGCATGCTTTTCGATGTTCTTGTTTCCAAAGAAGTTGGTTCTACTTCCCAGTGATAAAACCAAATAGTCATAAGGCAGGTTTCTTTTTTTCTTGTCAAAGTTTCTTTTTATTGTAACTAATCTTTTGTCAAGGTCTATAGAATCAACTTGAGCTTCAAAGAATCTTGCTCTTTTGCAAAAAGTGCGTACTGGTGTAGATATGTGCCTAGGTTCTATCAGTCCAGTTGACATCTCGGGCAGCATAGGCGTGAAAAGGAAAAAGTTGTCTTCACTAACCAAGGTAATATCAACGTCAACGTTGTCTTGAAATATGGTCTGAAGTCTTTTGAGGACTTCAATACCCCCATATCCACCACCAAGAATGAGTACACGTTTTAGAGCGGGTGAGCGAGTTTGATGAACATATTTGACATGGTGATTATAGGTCTTAATTTTTGAAAACTGTACGTCACAACGACGGCATATATAGTCCGCCCCATACTTTCGTGTAAGAAAAGATGAGATAATACCCAAAGTCAAACCCCAAATCAAGTGAGTAAAAATTGAATCTATCAGCGTTCTAGTATAGCTTTGTTCGATGACTTGGGTGGCCTCTATTATTGTCATGTCGGGATCAAGCTCAGTCAGAACTTGGATAGTGTTTGGGGCCAACAGAATTTGTTGTACGGGAATGAAGAAAACTGCAAAGACAGCAATACCAGCAAGAATACCATAAATTATTCCGTTTTTGAATTTTGATATATTCAGAATTTTAGTTTTGTAAAGTATGATACCTGTTATTATACCAATGATTGTTGCAACAAAGACATGTAGTATTATTCCGACTTCAAATGCATCTGATCCTACTGCACGAGCAAACACCAACCATACAATGTAATATTGTGTTCCAATGGTAATGTCAAGTACTATTCTTGGTACAAACATTGCATATGCACCTAGAATGGAACTGATTGTTACGAAAAATACTTCTCTTTTAAGTGAAAAATTAACCCTTGGATAATAACCACTTGAAAAAATTTTCCGTTTACCAGTAGATACATCTTTCATTTCCTCTGCGGTTTTCATAGTATGTAACTACATTTGGTCTATGGTTTGTTTGAATACAGTAAATGGTTGAGCCCCACTAATTTTCTGCTGATTTCCATCAGAACTGACTATTATGAAAGTAGGTGTGCTTGTAGCGCCATTTTCTCCTGCCACCTTTACATTATGCTTAACTCGTTTCTGGTACTTGCCAGAATCTAGGCACGTTTCAAAAAGTTCCATATCTAAATCCAAGTTTAAAGCAAAGGTTTTGAGGTTGGTTGGGTTTGCCCATCCATCATTGATTCCTTTTTGATTCATGTATAACTGATCATGATATTCCCAATACTTACCCTGCTCTTCTGCACAGTAACTTGCTTGAGCAGCATTAAATGAATCCTGACCAAAAAATGCCAAATCAACAAAAACCAGATTTGCTTTTCCAGTATCTATTAAATTTTCTTGGATAGCAGGTTTTGTATTATGAAACCAATTGTTACATTGTGGACATTGATAGTCTCCAAATTCTACTATTGTAATTGGTGCATTTGGAGATCCCAAAATAGGTGATCCCATTGATGTATCGACGGTCCCATGTTTTCTTTCAATATCAAGATTTGCTGCTGTTATTGCTGATTCGTTTCCGTAGTAGGAAACTAAAATTCCTATAACTACAGCAGCGACAACACCCCCAACAATGATTCCCTTGTTCATAGAACTTACCTGTTTGTGCTTTCAGTTATTTTAAGTATGATTTCATTAAATGCTTCGATATTAACTTCCAAGAATGTAGAAAGACGAAAAACTGCTCCATACTTTTCTCCAGTGCGCGATATTATATTGTCTCTTTCCAATGTACGAATATGATGTTGGATTGCTTTGTAATCTAGTCCAAGTTTCAATGCAAGCTGGTGTGTGTTCAAGGGCTCTTCTACTAAAAGTAACACAACTCTTAGCCGATTTGGTCCACCACGGGTTCCTGTAAACAAGTAAGACAGTAATCGTTTTGTGTATTTGTCAACTTTGTATTTCTTAGCAAGTTGTTCAGATTCAAGTTCAATTTTTAAGTTATTTTTGGAGAGATATTCAGCACACAGTTTTTTAAGATCCTGATAAAGTGAACTATTCTTCCTTTGTAATTGAATTGTAAAGTTTTTCATCTTTTTAGCCTCAAGATTCTGCCCAATTCGTACCACAAGCGGTACAACTTGCCCTTATTCCATCGTAACGAGGTTCCCAGTAAGGCTCAATTTCAGAATTACATATTGGGCATTCCACTTTTCCATGATCATTGTAGTTTTTGTGAAGTAAATTATTACCAATTTTAAATAGAAAATTAATTTTTGGTTTTGCCATTGTTATAGACCTTTTATTTTTGGCACTAACTGTTGATGTTGGCCACATATATCAAAACCACAATTAGCGCAAGGACATGTATTAACAAATTGTTGACAATCTGGGCATTGGATTTTTTGATTTTTCATTATACGACAATAGTAAAAAGAGTATTAAACAAATTTTCCAGTTTATATCCAAATCTATTCCAAATCTTGTTTGGGAAGATCAGTAACTATCTCTAACTCAACATAAAACAAATGACAACATGACGTATCAATCTAAAAACGTAGTCGCTTTCAACTGGAATTCAATACATTTTGTGATATGATGTGACGTTCTGTTAAAAGTCGTATAAGAGAAAAAATTGAATATCACATAAATTTTGTAAAATTATTATGCCAAGGCCAGAAAAAATATTTCAAATGGTAATCTATTGTGTTAAATGAAACCTTAATGAATAATAATTAAACAATGAGTTCAACAGACATGCAATTAACATATCTCAATTTGTTCTGAATTATTTTTTGTTTATTGTAATTAGGTCTGACGGATTTAGCGACGGTTTTTCATGTTTTGATTGCCATCTTAGCATCACTTCTTTTAATGAATTAGCTTCTGTAGCATCTTCGGTGTAAACAAGCATTGTCATCCATCGTCCCTTACCAGCCGCACCACCAACAGAGTTCATCCAAAACTCAGTTGGCAAATTTTGAAATGCCTTATTCTCTGCATCACGACTCAAGTCGACCCATCTCTTTGATACGAATTGCATTATTTGTTCAAGTCCATTTTTGTCTATCATGAATTATCATGGATCTTAAAGAAATTTTAAAATTGCGATAATCAATCCTATTTTTTTAGAACTCGTGGGTTAGCTAAATCGATCTTACTAAAATTGAAAACCTTGTTCACACCTTCTTCATTATATGAATTAATTAAAAAACGCGTAATGAGCAAAGACGAAACAGACCTAATTGGGAAACCGATTAAAGACCTGTATGGAACCTATGTTGGAAAAGTAGTTGGTACATTAACTGACATAGATGGAAGTATTCAAACAGTTGGAGCTGATTGTGGTTCAGATGGACTAGTGCAAATTCCTTTTGAGCAGCTAGTTGTTCAGAATGACATTGTAATCTTCATACCAAAATGGAGACTAGATGCACAGCGATTGCTCCGACAAAAAGGATTAACACTACGACGCATGAAAGCGCTATTAGACATTGTATCCTCAAACGACGAGATGAAGGAAGATGCTGAGTTGATTAATGAAAAGTACAAATCAAAATTATTATCTATAGAAGAAGCGGAAAAAGAAATACATGAAACATTAGATACTCGTACAAATGAATTGGACGAACAGATTAAATCAATCAAGATTTTGATCTTTGATGCAAGGGTTCAATACAAGAGCAATGAAATTTCAGAAACAAAGTTTGAACATGCAAGGACTCAAGCAACCAGTATGATGGAACACTCTGAACATGAAAAATCTGAAATTGCAAACATAAAGTGCCGAATAGATGACCTTTCTATGGAAAGTATTGAGACTCCTCAACCAGCCAAAGAACAAATTCAAAGTGCTGCAGTTACGTACTTGAACCAAGAACCTGTACAACATTCTACCCAAGATCCCGTCTTACCAGAACCTCCAGTCTCAAATGAAACTAAAGAGGAACCACCGGTACAAGAAGAATCACCAGTACAAGAAGAACCTGTACCAATTGGTGCTAGTGTTACTGAAGAGCCGACTTCTGATTGGCTCAATAGAATGGAATCTCAGTAGAAAATTAAAATTAACAAAGATTTTTTCGCGCCTATTTTTATCGGAAAATTTTATTTTACTACAGTAATGATATTACTCTTGTGAAATCAGAGGAATTTCTAGTAGGCCTTGGAAACAATGATTCTGGAACCAGGGAAAAGGCAGCAAATGACTATGTGAAATTTTGGGATGAACAAGCCCAATCGCTCCAATGGTTCAAGAAATGGGATAAAACATTAGATTGGAATTTTCCCTTTGCGAGATGGTTTGTGGGCGGAACCATAAATGCTTCTTACAACGCGCTAGATGTTCACCAGCAGAAAAATCCGCAAAAAAAGGCTATTTTGTGGGAAGGAGAAAACGGTGACACTCGTGTTCTTACCTATCATGATTTGTATATTCAAGTAAACAAATTTTCAAACGTTCTCAAGTCACTTGGTGTGGAAAAAGGAGACAGAATAACAATTTATCTTCCAATGATTCCTGAACTTTCCATATCGATGCTTGCATGTGCCAGAATCGGTGCAATCCATACAGTTGTATTCTCTGGTTTCAGTGCTACCTCACTTAAAGATAGAATAGAAGATTCCAAATCTAAAGTGGTGATCACTGCTGATGGAGGTTACCGACGTGGGAGTATCGTAAAATTAAAACAAGTAGTGGATGATGCAATTTCTAGTTTAGATTTTGTAGATAACGTAATAGTTGTACAGCGAACTAATAACCAAATCAAATTAAATCAAAAAGATCTGCTTTGGAATGATCTTATGCAAAAAGCAAAGGATACATGCGAGCCAGAACATTTGGATAGCACACATCCGTTGTACATACTCTATACTTCTGGCACAACGGGAAAACCTAAAGGCGTTCTACATGGGACAGGTGGGTATCTTACACACTTGCACAGTACTTTTCAATGGGCTTTTGACATAAAAGACTCTGATGTATTTTTTTGTACTGCTGATATTGGATGGGTCACAGGACATAGCTACGTAGTATACGGTCCCCTACTTCATGCAGCTACACAAGTGATGTATGAAGGTGCGCCAGATTATCCCAATCCAGCTAGAATGTGGGAGATTATTCAAAAGTATAAGGTTAGTATCTTTTACACAACTCCGACAGCTCTTAGGATGTTTATGCGATTCGGTAACTCAATGCCAGAATCACATGATCTCTCAACTTTGCGTTTACTAGGAACAGTTGGGGAACCTATTAACCCTGAAGTTTGGCGTTGGTATTATACCATAATTGGCAAGAAAAAATGCCCAATTATTGATACATGGTGGCAAACTGAAACCGGTGGAATAATGATATCACCTCTTCCTGGTTTAGAGACTATTCCATTGAAGCCAGGTTCTGCAACAAGACCAATACCGGGAGTTTGCACTTTAGTTGTAGATGAAACAGGAAAAGAAGTTTCTGCTGATACGAAAGGATTTCTTGTAATTAAAAACCCGTGGCCTGGTATGCTTCTAACATTATGGGGCGACGATGAAAAGTACAAAACTGTGTATTGGTCAAAATTCAAAAACTGTTACTATTCAGGGGATTATGCCATTAAAGATAGTGATGGCTATCTTTGGCTTCTTGGAAGAGCTGATGACGTATTAAAAATTGCAGGACATAGGATTGGCACAGCCGAGCTAGAAAGTGGTTTCATGTCACACAATGCTGTTGCAGAAGCTGCAGTTTGTGGAATTCCACATGAAGTTAAAGGAGAAGCCATTATTGCCTTTGTAGTTTTGAAAGAAGGTGTAAATCAAAACGAATCACTTCAAAAAGAAATTGTTAATCAAATAAGAAAAGAAGTAGGTCCTATTGCTACTCCTGAACAGATTTATTTTGTATCAAAACTGCCAAAAACACGTAGCGGAAAAATAATGCGGAGATTACTTAAAACTATTGCAAGAGGGGAACAAATTGGAGACGTAAGTACATTAGAGGATGGAGCAGCTGTTAGTGAAGTAAAGGCTGCAATTGCAGCATTAAAAAAGTCCATTCACAATTGAATTAATTCATCCATTGTTCTAGTGTGTGACTTCGCTTCTCTAATGATTTTTTTAGTCGGTTTAATGAACTTTCAACTCTATCCCGTGAGAAACTTCGTTCATTACAAAGATAGTCAACTATTTCAGCACGATCTGTTTCACCAAACTTGATTTCTGAGACATCCGCCACTTCGGGGTGTAAGAAGATTTTTCGAATTTGTTTGTACTCTATTTCTGATAATTTTTCCTGTATTTGTGGAATGTTTTCAAGTTTGCCGTGTTCTTTAATCCATTTCAAGGCAGTTTTTGGACCAACACGTTCAAAACCATCTGGATTAAAGTCAGTTCCAATTAATATTCCGATATCGACTAGTTGCTCTCTAGTTATGTCCAATCCTCTCAGGCTTTTCTCTAACTCGATTATTTCTGGTTCTACATCTATGTAGGAATTTCTGTTTGGAAGTTTCCTTCTACCGCTATTTGTGAAATTTCTAATGAGTTTCTTTGCACCAAAAAGGACAGAATCATAATCTTGGCTTGCGGATGCATACACTTTGCCTGTAATGGTAAGATGTGCAGCCGTTGCCTCTCCTTCTGATGGGGCATCGATAAATGGAATACCAAATAATTGTAAAAGATGTTTTGAATCTTCAGCCATGTAATCCTTCATTGAAGTTGTTTGTTGTGCATATTTTCTTGCTTGTTCTTTGTCACCGTCAGAAAGAGCTTTTTCGTATTTGATAGTTGCATCTTTTTTTATTTGCTTTCGCCGTGAAATTTCTGCAGCCTTTAATGATGGTGGTTTCCCATCAAATACATAAACAGGTTTTATCCCAAGCGATAGAAAGTTGATATTTCTGTAAAAAAGTCCGCTCAAGTGACTTGTGACATTGCCTTTCGAATCTGTAAGATGATAACCATCCGGACCACGAATTATTGCTAGGAATTGGTAAATTGCATTGTATGCATCAATTGCTATAACTTTTGATGAAAATGACTCCAACTTTGTTTTTTCACGGATAATGAGATGTTTAAGATCAAGTCCCATAAGTTAATGTCATGACAAGCAAATTTCTGCTTTTCTAGTTTGTATGCAACTTGCTATATTAAGGGCAAAGCGTGTTATCTAGAGATGCCAGGTTAGCCAAGTGGTAAGGCGACTGCCTCGAGATCTAAAACAAGGAAGCGGTTGTGCATTCGCATTCAGGGGTTCGAATCCCTTACCTGGCGTTGGTCTTCGTGTTTAATACTCTGGATAGTGTAATGATCAGATAGGCGTACTCTTTTTAATTTCAGGACTAACCTTAGGTTTATGTCTACTAAGCAAAAGAATCAGACCCAAAAGTATTGCAGGAATAACGATGATTAAAACAGCAATTTCATAATAAAACTGAAATGTTTTTGAAGGCTGGATTGGAATCTGCTTTTCTGTTAATTCTTCTGGATTTTCATACACTATTGCAGTAAAGTCAGCCAATCTTCCCGTAGGATCTTCTGATAAAGTAATTGCCATATTCCCAACTGCACCTGCAGATTCGATATTTCTAAACTTGATAATTACTTGTCCTGGTTCTTCGAAAACCCATTGACGGTAATCTCCTCCTGCACCAGATATTGCGTTTTCATCACGAAAAACTTCCTTTCCGTTATGAATGATCATTATATCATACTCCAATTTTAAAAGGGGCAAGTCATTCACTGCATCATAAAATCTGTAAATGAAATTGACTTTTTCATTGGTCTTAATCACTTTTGGATCCCAGGAAAAATTAACTTCCACTGAACGATCAGGGGTGATCTGAAGAATAGGAAACCGTTCTATTTTTTTACCAGAACCATCATGTGGGTAATCTGGGATTATCGATTCTACTTTAATGATTCCTTCCATCCAGGGGTGAATTGTACAAAAATATGAAAAAGTTCCAACGTCATCAAAGGTATTAGACCAAGATTCTCCAGGTAAAAATCTGTCACTCTCAAAAAATCCGTCAGGTTCTCCAAATTGTTGGTTACCCATCCATCCGAATCTCCCAGCTCCTTCACCACTAGTTACAGTGTGACCTTCCCGATCATTGTTAACCCAAGTTATGGTATCACCTACGTTAACTGAAATTGCAGGAGGATCATACCATACTTCTACTGGCGTATTTAGCTCAGGGTTAAAAGCTCCAAAGGGGATTCTTACTATTTTTTCTTCCCCATAAGCTTGATTAGCGAAAACCCCATTTACAAAAAGAACTAGAATTGAAAGACAAAGGCAAAATAGAATCAAGGTTTGACGTTGGCTACAAGGAATCCTGTTTGGAGTCACAATGTAATGGGCATTTTCTTGTTATTATAGGTCAAACAGATTCTCAGCTTTGAACATTTGATACGAACTGTTAATAGGTACACCTAATCGTTAAAAATTTGTGGTTTTATTTAAAATGAAAATAAAAAACATTCTGCTAATTGTATCTATCGTCTTTGCCATTTTAGGACTAAGTATAATTTTTACTCCGACTGAAATAGGAATGACTCTAGGTGGGGTCATTCTATTGGCAGTGGGTTTTGCACTATTTTTTACTTACATTGTGTACAAGGGACCAACCAAATAACTTGATTAACATTTGATAGGAACTGATGTCTAGAATTTGATTTTCTTTATATCATATTAGAATATAGTATACTTGGTACTCATGAGTGAAACTTGGAGAGAAAGACTAAGTAGAAGAAGACTAGAAATTGGAATTGAAGGTCCAGAATATGATTACATACAAAGTTACATTGCGTTTTATTGTTCTGAAGCTGATCGTAGATGCAAAGAAATTGATATGAACAAAACTGTAGATGAAGTTATTAATTCTATGAAAGACGAAGAGTTTGATAGATTTACAAAGTCAGTTATCGATGGCGTTCACAAAAAGCAAGGGTATGATGGCCAAGTTCCTGCGCAGATGAACTGAAAACATTTACAAATTATCTAGTTTATTTTTAAAATTTGATACGAATTGTTAACTGATTTAATGAAATGTTAAAGATCAGATTTATCTAAAAGCATACAGTATAGTATTAATGGGCTTTTTTGGAAGTAGTACCGTTACTAAATGCAAAGAATGTGGAACAGACCTTGGAACAGTAGAAAGACTAGAGCGACACAAAGAAAAAGCACACACAAAACATGATGCAAAATGCAAAGCTTGTGGTACTGTATTTGAAAGTTTTGAGAAGCTACGAAAACACAAGAAAAAATGTAAATAAATTAACATTTGATACGAATTGTTTTTCTAAATCCTAATTCCTTATGGATCTATGTCTGAAAAGAGAAATGATTTCCAAGAATTAAGAGAATTACGCATATTGAGAGATATGTATCAAACTAGGGTTGATTCTAAATTTAT
>JAEHKU010000023.1 GCA_016838825.1 Nitrosopumilales archaeon
TTCCATAGCTTGAGGACATCTATCAATGAATCTACAGCCAAGTGGGGGATCAATCAAACTTATAGGATTACCCTTGATGTATTTTGGTTTTTTATCACCCTTCAATGATGGTATAGACTCCAGCAGTGCTTGAGTGTATGGATGTTTTGGGTTTCTAAAAATTTCTTCAGCAGAACCAAACTCTACCATTTTACCACCATACATAATTCCTATTTTATCAGATATTTCAGACAAGACTGCTAGATCATGAGTTATCAACATGATTGACATACCTTGTTTTTTTAGTTTTTTCAGTAAATTGATAATTTGTGCTTGCACGAGAAC
Source organism: Nitrosopumilales archaeon (assembly GCA_016838825.1). Lineage (GTDB taxonomy): Archaea > Thermoproteota > Nitrososphaeria > Nitrososphaerales > Nitrosopumilaceae > JAEHKU01. The sequence continues at coordinate 325 of JAEHKU010000023.1, forward strand.
ATCTAATGCAGTAGTTGGTTCGTCTGCAATTACAAATTTTGGTTTTAGAAGCAATGCCATTGCAATTACAATTCTTTGCTTCATTCCTCCACTGAGCTCATGAGGATATTTTTCTAGAACACTTTCCGTTAGAGTAACTGATTTTATTGCTTGAGAAATAGTTTCTAAATAATCCCCTTTGAAATTATGCTGTTTTAAAATTTCGATAAATTGTTTTTTAATCGTAAATACCGGGTCAAGTGAGTTCATTGCGCCTTGGAATACTATTGAAATATCTTTCCATCGATGTTTTCTATTAAACTCTCGTTCTGGAATTTTGAGTATTGAAGTATCATCAAATATGATGTTCCCAGATGTAACCTTCCCTCCTTGAAGCATTCTCATGATTGCAAGTCCCAAAGTGCTTTTACCACATGCACTTTCACCTGCAATGCCAATAGATTCTCCCTTTTCTAACTGAAAATTCACATCATCTAGTGCACGAAGCGTCCCTCTTTGTGTAATATATTCAGCAGTTAGTCCTTCAACTTTGAGAAAAGGCATATAGATTCTACTTCTTGGGTATAAATTTGGGTTTTGGCTGGTAGATTCGTGGATTTTAGTCGAACGCACTACTTAGGAAATCTTGATCCTTCCATGGAAGGAAAACAAGTCACAGTAGGTGGATGGGTTGAAGATTTACGTAAGATGGGAAAGCTCACATTTTTGACCTTACGCGATGTTACAGGAATTGCACAAGTAATTCTTGCTGGCGATACAGCCAAATCAATTGAAGGGATTACAAGACAAAGCGTAATCAGACTGACCGGGACTATTCAGAAAACAAAGGCAAGAGACTTTGATTTTGAAATAAAATCAGAAAATATAGATATTCTTGCAAATGCTGTTCACCCCTTACCTATTGATCCGATAGGTAGGTTGGAAAGTGATATTGACAAGAGACTCAACGCCAGAGCACTTGATTTACGCAACCAAAAAACCGCGGCAATTTTTAAAATACGGCATCATGTTCTTGCATCAATTAGAAATACACTTTCTAAGAAAAGTTTTATTGAAATCAATACACCAAAAATAATTGGTAGTGCCAGTGAAGGTGGCGCTAATCTTTTTTCTTTCAAATATTTCGACAAACAAGCATATCTAGCACAAAGCCCACAGCTATACAAAGAACAGCTTACGATGGGATTGGAAAGAGTTTTTGAGATTGCCTCGTTCTACAGAGCAGAAAAATCACATACTGGACGACACTTGAGTGAATTTACCAGTGTCGATATTGAGGCGGCATTTATGGATTATAATGATGTAATGAATATTTTAGAATCACTAATCCTAGAAACACTCCAATATGTCAAAGAGAATTGTAAAGATGAAGAACGCATCTTAGAAATCAAGACAGCAATTCCTAACTCCCCATTTGAAAAAATCACATACAAACAAGCAATCGAAGAACTACAAAATGAAGGCATAGAACTCAAGGTAGGAGATGACCTACAAGATGCGCACTTGCGTTCTTTAGGCAAGAAACATACCGGATTTTATTTCATAACAGATTGGCCTATAAAATTAAAACCATTTTACATTCAAGAAAAAGACGATGATTCAACACTTTCAGAATCATTTGATCTGCAGCATGGATTCTTGGAGCTATCTTCAGGAGGTACTAGATTACATAATCCAGAAAAGTTACGGTCTAGACTAAAAGAACAGGATCTTGATCCAAACGCTTTCTCAGATCATTTACGTTCTTTTGAATGGGGTATGCCTCCCCATGCTGGATGGGGACTTGGACTTGAACGGCTTTTGACTGTTATAATAAAAATTGATAATGTACGCGAGGTAATTTTGTATCCTCGTGATCCTGAAAGACTTTCACCGTAAAAAAATAAATCATAACTAAACTAATTATATCAAATGCAAAAATGTAGTTTTTGCGGTTCGCAGTTTGGAGATCATAGATGCTACTTTTGTGGAAAAAACTGTTGTACATCGTGTATGACAGATGATAAAAGCCGTTGTAAGAGTTGTTATATTAAAAAACGAACACTAGGTTGGAATGTAATTAAGAAAAACAAAATTATCATAGCATTTATTGCTTTTTTGTGGATTTATGCAGTTTTTCCAGGGCCATTTTTACCTGGATTAGGTTCAACATTTTATTGGGCTACTTTGATTGCTGCAATTTTATTTACGATACCACTAGGGTTTATGCTATTTTTCTGGTCTAGAACTCCGCCTTCTTCAGACATCAAAAAGTAGTTTCACAAAGCGTGAACTATTCTAAATTAGATATAACATGTTGTGTGAACTCGATAGTAGATTTATCGCCACCAAGGTCCCTTGTCTTTATTCCCTTCTGCACAACGCCGTATACTGCAGATTCAATTTTTTCTGCAACTTCAAGGCTTTTCTTGTCATTGTTTTTCATCGCTAACCACTCAAACATCATCTTTGCTGATAATATGAAGGAAGATGGATTTGCAATTTTTTGCCCTGCTATGTCAAATGCCGCACCATGAACTGGCTCAAACAAAGCAAATTTTTCTCCAATATTTGCTGCAGGAGCCATACCTAAACCTCCAATGACCTGGGCTGATTCATCAGAAAGAATGTCCCCGTAAAGATTTGTTGTTACTATTACATCAAATGATTCTGGTTGGCGGATTAGATTCATAGCGCATGCATCTACATACATTTGCTCAAATTTTATTGAAGGAAAATCTTTAGCAACATTATCACACGACTTTGCAAAAAGAGCATCAGTTTTTTTCATTACGTTTGATTTATGGACACAAGTAACTTTGCGTTTCTGATTTCGTTGCTCTGCCATTTTGAAAGCATACCTTGCTATTCTTTTTGATGCATTCTTGGAGATAATCCTCATTGCTACAGCAACATCATCTATTTCAAATTCCTTACCCGTATAGAGGTCTTCAGTGTTCTCTCTTACTATAACAAGATCAATATCATCACGTAATGCATTCATGTTAGGATATGATTTTGCAGGCCTGATATTGGCATAAAGGTCAAGTATTCTCCGCAAAACTACAATGACGTCAGCTGCGCTCTCACCAACAGGCGCCTTTAAACATGCATCAGACTTTTTTATCGAGTCTAGTGTTGAATCAGGTAATGCTTTACCAGTTTTTTGTAATGCAGCATCACCTGCTTCTAGTTCTTCGACTGAAAGTTTCACACCTAACTTATCGTTAACAGTTTCCAAAATTTTAGCCATAGATTCAGATATTTCTGGGCCTATTCCATCTCCAGTAATTAAGGAAATTCGATACATGGTTTTTTGGGTTAACTTTGTCTTTCCGACTTTTTTTGTTTAACAATTTTCTTTAGCATTATTCTGTTAATTCCCTCAATCATGGCTTGGACACTAGTAGTAACTATGTCTTCACCAATTGATTTTGCAGCAGCAACATTTCCAGATGCGTCTTCAACTTTTATTGTAACTTCACAAAGTGCATTAGAACCACCAGCAATCGAATCAAGTTTGTATTCTTTGATTCTAACTTCAGCGATTTCTCCAGTAATCTTTTGAATTGCGTTAAGTGATGCGTCAACTGGACCAACACCATGATCTGTAGCGACAAATTCTTTACCTTCAATTTCAAGTTTTACAAATGCGTAAGGCATGTTACCAATGCCAGTGGAAACAGAAAACCCAGTCAAATGAACTATTCTCTTGAAGGTTGTATCTTTCATTACATCTCCTGCAATAGAAAGTAGTTCTACATCAGTTACCTGTTTGCCCTGGTCTCCTAGATTTTTCACTTTTTCTAGAATTTTATGAGTTTGTTCTCTTGTAGGATCTATACCATAATCGTTAAGCATTGCAGAAATACCGTGTGCACCCGCATGCTTTCCTACCTGCAACCATCTTGTCCTTCCTACTAACTCTGGACCAATTGGTTCGTAGGTTAGAGGGTTGCTAAGTACACCATGAGTGTGAATTCCAGATTCATGACCAAATGCATTTTCACCAACAATTGCTTTGTTTCGTTGAACGTGAACACCTACTTGATTTGATATGTATTTTGAGGTTTCATAAAGTAATTTTGTGTTGATGTTGGTTTCATATTTTTTATCAAATTGCAAGCATTGTAACGCCATTACGAATTCTTCAAGTGATGCATTTCCTGCTCTTTCTCCAATTCCGTTAATTGTAACATGAGCACACTGTGCACCAGCTTGAATTCCAGAAATAGCATTTGCCACAGCAAGCCCAAAATCATTATGACAGTGAACGCTTACAGGAAGCTTTGTTGTAGCAATTGCATCTTTTGTAATCTGGGCTATGTAGGCAGGAGTCGCATATCCAACAGTATCAGGAATATCTATTCTATCAGCACCAGCCTTTGCAACTTGCCCAAATACTTTGTTCAAAAAATCTCTGTCTGTTCGTGTTGCGTCTTCAGCTGAGAATTCAACTTGTAACCCACGTGATTTTGCATACTCTACAGCATCAATTGCTTTAGCTAATGCTTCATCTCGTGTTATCTTTAGCTTGTATTGAAGATGAATATCAGAAGTTGCGATAAATGTGTGTACATACTTTAATCCAGAGTCAACAATAAGATCGATGTCCTTTTTGTCAGTTCTAGCCAGTCCACAAAGTTCAGCATTAAAATTTTCCTTAGTAATCATTTTTATCGCTTGCATTTCACCATCAGAAATTACTGGGAAACCTGTCTCTATTGCATCTACTCCCAAGGCATCCAATTTCTTAGCAATGTCAAATTTCTGTGTTGGGGATAATGCAACACCAGGTGTCTGTTCACCATCCCTTAATGTTGTATCAAAAATCCTAACTTTCATGGTTCACTCCTCTTGCTAATGCAGTAATTCCTGTTCTTGCTATGTCTGTTATTTTGTAATTCTTAACCATATCAGTGAAGGCATCTATTTTATCAGGAGTTGCCGTAATTTCCACAATTATTGAAGACTGTCTTACATCATGTATTTTACACTCGAAAGCATTGGCTAGGTTCATTATCTCTGTGATTTCGGATGGTTTGGATGCTTTAATTTTCATAAGAACAAGCTCACGATACACAGTCATCTTTTCATCTAGACGTTTTACCTCTACAGTGTCAATCAATTTGTTAAGTTGTTTAATTATCTGTGCTACCCGTTTTTCATCACCTATTGTTGTTATAGTCATTTTTGAAAATTCTGGATTTTCAGTTACACCTACCGAAATACTATCAATATTGAAATTCTTTGATCTAAACAAGTTTGTAATCTTGAATAACACTCCAGGTTTGTTTTCTACAAGTACAGAAAGTATAGCCCACATTTTGATATCCTATGATGGTAATACCATATCCTTTAATGCAGTTCCTGGCGCCACGAATGGTAATACATCCTCTTCTGGGTCTATTGGAATGTCAATGACGGTTGCAACGTCACTCTTGAGAGCTATCTTTACTGCCTTCCCTATCTCATCCAGTGATTCTGCTCTAATTCCTTGTGCTCCATATGCTTCAGCTATTTTTACATAATCTGGACAACCTTTGAGATCGATTCCAATCATTCTTCTATCATAGAATGTCCTTTGCCATTGTGCTACCATTCCAAGTGATTGATTATTCATTACAAAAACAATTACAGGGATATTTTCCAATACTGATACCGCAAGAGAGTTTTCTGTCATGTTAAAACTACCTTCACCTGCAATGTCTACAACTGGCACGTCAGGTTTTGCAACTTTAGCTCCAATCGCTGCAGGAAAACCCCATCCCATTGTTCCAAGTCCTGTAGAACTAAAGAAAGTTCCAGGCTGAATTACATTGTAGAAGAGTGATGTCCACATTTGATGTTGGCCAACCTCAGTTGTCGTAATTGCTTTATGTGGAAGAACTTCTCTTAGCTTTCGTAATACCTTAGCAGCGCCTAAATCGCCTTGATGAATTTTTAGATTTTTTTGCCAATACTCTTTTGTTTCTTCTACTCTTTTCATCCATTTGGTCTTTTCAGTTTTCTTGATTGCTTTTTGAATCATCATTTTTACCATGATTCTAAGTGAGGCCTGTACGTCTCCAACTACCGCAACGGATGCAGTTTGATTTTTACCAATTTCGGCAGGGTCAACGTCCATGTGTATAATGCTTAGATTCTTTTCAAAATCCTCAAATTTTCCTACTGATCTATCTGAGAACCTGGTACCTATTGCAAGAACGCAGTCTGCCTCCACCATCATCTTATTTGCTTCAGCATGGCCATGCATTCCAATAGGGCCAAGAGAAAGTATATGATTTTCTGGAAATGAGCCTTTGCCTTTGAAAGTTGTAACTACCGGTATCATCAATAGTTCTGCAATTGTTTGTAGTTCTGCAAATGCGCCAGAAATTATTACTCCACCGCCAGCCAAGATAATTGGTCTTTCAGCCTTGAGTAGTATCTCAATCGCTCGTTGAATTTGTGTTATATCTGGATCTGTCCAAGGATGATATCCTCTAATCTTAACTACATCGGGAAAATTCATTTCTTCTTCATTTTGTTGAACGTCTTTTGGTACATCAATTAAGACAGGTCCAGGTCTGCCAGTAGAAGATATGTAAAATGCTTTCTTTACAACCTCTGGTACCTCACTTGGGGTCTTGGGTTGGAATGCGTATTTTACAACTGGATTTGAAATTCCAATAATGTCACTCTCTTGAAATGCATCTTTTCCAATCATAGAAATCGGAACTTGACCTGTAACTGCTATCATTGGCGAAGAATCAGCATGTGCAGTTGCAATTCCAGTGATAAGATTAGTTGCTCCAGGTCCAGATGTTGCAAAACATATTCCAGGCTTTCGGCTAACCCTACCAAATCCATCGGCCATATGTGCAGCTGATTGCTCATGTCTTACCAAAATATGTCGAATGTTGCTCTTGAAGAGCTCATCATACATTGGTAAGTTAGCGCCACCAGGTATACCGAAAACTGTTTTAGCACCCTCTAACTCAAGTGCATCCATTAAAGCTTTAGAACCAGACATTTTACTCATAATTTTTCACCAGTAAAAGTTTCTTGAACTTCACAGTAGCAGGTCGACTAGCAACAGTACTTGGTTGATGCTTGTCGTACCTCCTAAATTCATACTAAGTCATCTAACACATCACGATACAATTTATAAAGATTGCTGGGAAGATTTTTGAAAATGCAGCATACATTTTTACCGATTGTACAACTATTTGAGAGTGATTTTTACGATTGACAATATTATCAATTTCACAAAACTTAAAGACCAAGCTTAAGAAGCAGAATCGATTTTGTCTGCTCAATCCGAAATCATAGATATCGTATCCACGTTTTTTGAATCAGGGAAGACAAAGAATTTGGCGCCTTTACGTGCAATTCAACTAGATGATCCAAGATTTTCTAGTTACAACGATGTGCCACCTCTTGACCTGAAGGATTATGCAACTACGATAGTCTTGGAAGAACTACGTTTTGTAAGTATATCTGATTATAATTATGAAATAAAAAATATCAAAGTTTCAATCTTTGATAATTCTGCAATAGCAACTTTTCTATTAAAGCAAACTGGAATGTTGGTTGATAACAAAGCATTTACAGGACAACTTTTTTCAATGGAAAGTAGAGCAACATTCGTATTCGTAAAAATGCCTAAATGGAAAATTGTACACTTTCACTTTTCAAAGATTTCAGATTAAACGGTAGTTGTTTGAGTCTTTGCACTCAATTTTTTAAACAAGTCGTATGCTTCTGGCGCTGTTGCGTTTTCATGAACTATAGCACGGACAGCTTTTATCATTGGTACTGGATGATCTGATTGCCATATGTTTCGTCCCATATCTACGCCAGCAGCTCCTGATTTTATTGCGTTATATGTTAAGTCTATAGCATCCTTCTCACTAAGCTTTGGACCACCAGCTATTATCACAGGTATTGGACAGCTATTAACTACACTCTCAAAGTCCTCACAGTAATAGGTCTTGACTATATGTGCGCCAAATTCAGCAGCAATTCTGCACGATAACGAAAGATATCGTGCATCACGCTTTTCAAGTTCTTTACCAACTGCAGTTACCGCAAGAACCGGAATTCCATGATCCTCACCTTCATCAACTAGTTTAGCTAAACTTACCAAAGATTGGTGTTCATGCGCAGACCCCACAAAAATTGACATGGCAACTGCACTAACATTGAGTTTTATAGCCTCTTTTATCGAAGTAGTGATCTTTTCATTGGAAAGATCTTTTCCAATTATGCTTGAACCACCAGAAACTCTTAGAACTACTGGAATAGGAAAACTGGCATCAACTGATGTGCGTAAAATTCCCCTTGTTAACATGAGAGCATCTGCATATGGCAATAATGGTTTGATAGTTCTCCTAGGAACCTCCAACTTTTCTGTTGGTCCAAGAAAGTAACCGTGGTCCACAGCTAGCATTACTGCTCGCTCATCTTCTGGTTTTATTATTCGCGATAGACGATTTTTTAATCCCCAATCCAATTTAATATCTGGTTTTCGAGAAAACTGAACCCTAGTTAAGGGTTTCTCACAACACGCATGATTTTACATCGTGCACGAGATAGGTTTTTTGGTATGGTTGTAAATAGAAAGATAAAATCCCTGTTTAAGGAACTGGATTTCTTCAAGGCCTGACCCTTCCTTACGGAAGATTAACCTTGAAGTTTTTTTCTTCACTTAATAGTTCATATCAAATGTAAATTAGATACTTTTTGAATTGACTAAGACCGTTTAGTCTAATCGAGGGTTTCTGAGCTGGTAATGATTATTTTCATAGAATCGTTTCCTTGGTGAGCATGCTCAAATGCTTTTTGTGAATCGACAAGATCATATCTGTGGGTAACTAGCTTAGCAACATCAATCTTTGAATTTTTAATTAGATTCATTGCAAAATTTGTATCATTATCAGATGCAGCATAACTGGGAATCATAGTTATTTCCTTTGAATAGATTTTGCTTACATCAATTGAAAGTGTAGCTCCTTTTGAGGGGACGCCAAATAAGATAATGCTAGCCCCCTTTCTTACACATTCTATCGCATCAGATATAGCCTGGAGATTTCCTGTGGAAACAATAGCAACATCTACTCCTCGATTTTGAGTTTTAGAGAGGATTTTTTCCTTTGCAGAAGGATCATTTGATCTTATGGTGTCAGTTATTTCGAATTTTTTTGCAAATTCAAGCCTATACTCATTAACATCAAAGCAAAACACTTGATTACATTGATAAAATTTGCTTAGCATAACATGCATCATGCCAGTTGGACCTACACCAAATATTGCTGCTGAATCTCCTTTTTGTAGTCTGATTTTATTCCACGCGCGCACACAGCATGCAAGTGGTTCTATCATCGCTGCTTCATCAAAGCTCATAGAATTTGGAATCTTAATGACACCACCATGACTTACGTTCCATTCAGGTACTACAAATTCTTCAGCAAGTCCACATGGAGTTAAGTTTGTTTCATAATATTTCTTGCACATCGTTTCGTTTCCATGAAGACAGTAATGGCAGGAATAACATGGAACATGATGATGAACAAAAACTCTGTCGCCTTTTTTAAAACTTGAAACGTTTTTCCCTACTTCAGATATAACTCCGGATGGTTCATGCCCAAGTTTCATTGATGGTTGACTGTACTGGCCATAGATTTTTTCAATGTCAGAACCACAAATGCCACACGAATGCATTTTTACCATAATATCACCAGGACCAAGAGTAGGTCTAGTGATGTTTTCAATCTGAACTTTAGTATCTTTCACGAATGCAGCTTTCATATGGAATTTCAGTGCTCAATGATATAAGTAGATAAGTGTGAGCTAAACTGCTCATACACCAAGGATTTGTTTTAAAAGTTTTCTGTAATCAACGTCACTCTTCTTACTACCAGGAGCTGGGAGCTCAAAAACAAGTGGTGTAGGTTTTTTTGATCTAAGCACAGTAAGCTTATCGCCCAACAACTTTGAAATATCATCACTCACAAGTACAAGTCCCACTGATGTGTCATCCATTAATTTTTTAATTTCATCAAATGCTTTTTCAGCAGTTTCAGCTATAATTCCTTGGGCTCCTGCAAGTTGAAAGCTTGTAACAAACACTTTGCTTCCAACCGTGACAATTTTCACAATACACACTCTCGATTTTACAAATTTAACCCTTTACCAAATTTAGTATATATCATAGGAACCTTGATTTAACGCAAGATGTTCTTGTTAACAAATGCCTGAGATAAATAAAGAAAAACCTGTTTACTTGTTTGTACACGGCCAAAAAGATTTAGAACAGCCTGCAGTAAAAAAACTTGTGCAAAATGGTTTTTCGCAAGAAAAGATAATTTTAGCAAAAAGTACTGAAGTTGGCAAAGTCGACGATTATATGGCAATGCTTTGGATGCCTCCAAATCTAGATCATATCAAGATACAAAAAATAACAAAGGTAGACCCAGTAAAACCTGAGGGAATGTTAGGATTGTGGGAGGGCGTTTCAAAAGAAGATCTTTTTACCATTCCTCTTAACGAGTGAGCCTGATTAGTAGAAAAATTATTGAAATTGGAAATTAATTCAAAGATCAGAGATTAATGCTAGCAAAAAATTTTCATATTCATCGTCTGAGAATTTTATTACGTTGACTTGATTTCTTTCCTTCGCAACCTTTACAGACTTCAAATGATAACATTCTGAGCCACCATTTAATGTATTAAAATAATAGGCCTCACAAGAGCAGAAATTCAAGTCAGGATCAAGCCAATGTTCTTTTCCTTTTCCCACCACCGTCCATATCTTTCTCCCACTTGGATTAAACATGTGAAGCTTTACACGCTTCTCTGAGATTACAGACTCGATTCTATCATTATCTTCTTTCACAAGGATTTAATTAAAAAAGACGCCTATATTTTTGATGTCAAAAACAAGAATAGTCCCAAAACATCCTGCACTAATCCTAGAAGAAAAAGAACGTCACCTTATTGTGACTGACCTGCATCTGGGATTTGAAAACACTCTTCTAGAAAATGATGTCTTCATCAATACAAATACAACTTTACAAGAAATTCTGGATGACCTTTACCACCTGATAGATTCAGAAAATCCTGATTCATTAGTATTGTTAGGGGACGTCAAAGCCAGTCTAAAGTCTATCACTAAATCAGAATGGGACAATGTCCCAAAGTTTTTTGAGGAAATAACCCAAAGAATTGATACGGTTTTAGTCCCAGGGAATCATGATGGTAGTATACAAAGACTTGTACCCGATACTGTCACTCTTACGGGTAAATCAGGGCTAGTAATTGATAATACACTTCTGACTCATGGTCATGCCTTACCTTCTGAAAATCTTTCACACATAGATAAAATAATCATGGGGCACTTGCATCCTGTATTTTTTCAGAAGGATTCGGTTCTAAATGGTCAACGAGTATGGATCTCTCTTAAAACCAAAAAGGAAAATCTGTTCCCTTATTCTAAAGGAAATTTGGAAATTATCATTGTACCATCATTTAACAAATATTTCTACGCAACCAATAAGCGATATTATAAAAAATCAATATCTCCCATAATTGAAAATATCAAAGAGTTTGATTCTGCAAAGATAGTAACGCTTGATGGTTCCATAATTGGTGATGAAAGTTTGGTAGAATGTGTACTTTCGTAAAAAAAAATATTGCCGAAGTAAAAATGAGTCTTTCCAGAGTTGTATTAATAGAGATTCTCGTATGGCTCTAGAGGTTTCTTTGTAGTCTCGTTGTTTTTTAGCCATTCAAGAGTTTTTGCAAAAGAGTCAGCAAGCTCCGTAGTTGTAAGGACAGGTATACCAAGCTCCACTGCTTTCCTTCGTATTTGATACTCATCATGTAACATGCCTACGTACTTTTCCAGAGTGGAAGTGCTTGGGACATTGATTATGAAGTCAATCTCTCGCTTGTACAGTAGATCGACAATGTTGGGTTTTCGATCAGGTTCACTTATTTTGTATACTACATCTATTTCTCCGATTCTTTTATCTGATAGAAACTCTGCAGTATGTTCAGTAGCAAGAATCTTGTAATCTAATTTTTTTAGCAGTAATGCAGTTTGTAGAATCTTTTCTTTGTTTTCAGAGCCGCCTATTGTAATCAGCACTGTTCCTTTTTCTGGTAGTGTGTATCCCGCTGATATCAAACCTTTTGATAGAGCATCATAGAAACTTGTCCCAAAACATGCTACTTCACCAGTAGACTGCATTTCTACTCCTAACACCATATCTGCACCTTCCAATTGCATGAAGGAGAATTGTGGTACCTTGATTCCAAAAGTGTGAATTTTTTTCCATCTGTCATGTGGTATCTCAGGTAATGGCTTTCCAAGTATTGGTAGTGACGCCAAATTGATCAGATTCATTCGCATTAGTTTTGATACAAATGGCATAGAACGTGAGGCCCTGATGTTTAATTCTATTACGTAAACCTGACCTGATTGAACCAGAAACTGTAAGTTAAAGGGACCCCTTATGTTAAAGGATGTTGCAATTTTGACTGTGTAGTCTGTTATGGTCTCAATAATTTTATTACTCATTCGCCATGGTGGTATACACATCATAGCATCTCCAGAATGAATACCTGCGCTTTCTATGTGTTCAATTATGGCACCAATTACTACATTCTTGCCATCTGATACTCCATCGACTTCAACTTCTAGTGAGTTTAGCATGAATTTTGTTATCACAACTGGATGATCCGGGGAGACATCAACAGCTTCTTGTAAGAATTTTTTAAGTCCTTCTTGAGACCAGACTCTCTTCATAGCAGCTCCACTCAGAACATAAGAAGGTCTTACAAGTACAGGATATCCTACTTTAGTTGCAAATTTCTTTGCTTCAAAGAGGCTAGAGAATGCTTGCCATTGTGGTTGTTTTATGTGCAACGTATCTAAAACATGGCTGAATTTAGAACGATTTTCTGCTATATCAACATCTTGTGAATCAGTTCCTAATAGCGTAACTCCGTTTTTCGCTAGTTTTGGAGTTAAATTATTCGAAGTCTGTCCACCTACTGAAGTAACAACTCCTTTAGGATTTTCTATTTCTAAAATATCCAAAATCCGCTCAAGAGTAAGTTCTTCGAAATACAATCTATCACAAATGTCGTAATCAGTTGATACAGTTTCAGGATTACAGTTGATCACTGTTACCTGCTTTTCTCCGTTTTCTTGCAATCCCCAAACCATATTTACTGTTCCCCAATCGAATTCAACACTACTTCCAATCCTATATGGGCCCGCTCCCAATACCACAACTCCTTCTTGTTTTGTACGAGATGGTAGATCATTCTCCGTTCCACCGTATGTTAAATACAAGTAGTTTGTTTTTGCAGGCCATTCTGCAGCAAGCGTATCAATTTGTTTGACAACGGGAGCAATGCCTTTTTCTTTTCGGATCTTTCGAATTTGAAATTCATCTTTGTCAGTTATTCGACCTATTTGTCGGTCTGAAAATCCTAGACGTTTTGCTTCTCGTAACAATTTTGATTCTAACTCAGATTTTTGCAGTCTTTGTTCCATATCGACGATATTTTTGATCTTTTCTAGAAACCATGGGTCAATGGCTGAAAGCTTGTAGATCCTATCAATTGATAGACCTTTCTTTAAAGCAGCAGCAACATAATACAGAACGTTGTCATCCATATTCAGTAAGTGATTTTCAATAGATTCTTCATCGTAAGTTTCATTACCATTTCTGTTAGCCACCAAACCATCTTTTCGGATTTCTAACATTCTTATCGATTTTTGCAATGATTCTTCAAATGATCTACCTACTGCCATTACCTCACCAACTGACTTCATTGTAGGTCCTAAAGTTCGATTTGCACGCTCAAATTTAGCAAAATCCCAACGTGGATGTTTGCATACGATATAATCTAATGCAGGTTCAAAACACGCAGTAGTTGTTTTTGTTATACTGTTTGCTAGTTCTGGTAGTGAATACCCAAGACCAATTTTTGCTGACATGTAAGCAATAGGATATCCTGTAGCTTTACTAGCAAGTGCAGAGGAACGTGAAAGTCGAGGATTTATTTCAATTGCTGCATATTTATCAGAATTGGGATCGAGAGCAAACTGAATGTTGCATTCGCCTACTATACCTACATGTTTTGATGCACGTAAGGCAGCAGTTCTAAGCATATGGTATTCATGATTGTCAATTGTTTGTGATGGAGCAACTACAATGTTATCTCCCGTATGAACACGCATGGCAAGAATATTCTCCATGTTACAAACTATGATGTTGTTGCCATCATAGTCTTGCATCACTTCATATTCTATCTGTTTCCAATCTCCAACATATTCTTCAATAAGAATTTGGCCAACCATGCTTGCTGCAAGACCACGACCTACTATTTCATAAAGTTCGATTTCATTATGTGCAATACCACCACCCTTTCCTCCTAAGGTGTATGCAACACGAATAATTACCGGATATCGTAGTTCCTTTGCTACCTTTTTTGCGTCTTGAAAAGTGGTTACAGCCTTACTTTTCAGTACAGGGACACCACATTGTATCATAGTGTCTTTGAAAAGCTGTCGATCTTCAGTACACTGTATTCCTTTAATTGAAGTACCCAGAACTCGTGTTCCATATTTTTTTAGAATGCCAAGATCTTCTAGTTTTACTCCACAATTTAATGCGGTCTGTCCGCCAAATCCTAGCATCAGACCATCGGGTTGCTCTGATTCTATGATTGATTCAACATATTCAGGTACTACTGGAAGTAAGTACACCTTATCAGCAAATCTTGTATCAGTTTGTATCGTCGCAACGTTAGGATTGATTAAGACACTTTTCAGTCCCTCCTCACGTATTGCCTTGAGACACTGGCTACCGGAGTAGTCGAATTGGCGGTCGTTTTAGCGACTTTCGCCGGCTTCTCCGATTTTTATTGCCCCACTACCTAACACTAGAATTTTTTTTAGCGTCTCATCTTTTCCCAGGGGTTCCCTCCTCCATTAGATTTTTCAGCTCATCAAATATGTACATGCAATCATAAGGACCAGGAGATGCTTCTGGATGAAATTGTACAGCAATGCATTTTTTTTCTTTATGTTTTATTCCTTCAACAGTTTTGTCATCTGTATTAGTGAACCACAAATTAAATTCAGAATTTTTTAGTGAGTCAGGATTAATTCCATAACCATGATTTTGGCTGGTAACATAAACTTGGTTGTTTTCCAAATTCAAACAAGGTTTATTCTGACCTCGATGACCGTATTTTAGTTTGTAAGTATCTGCTCCTCCTGCCAGACCTAGAATTTGAGCACCAAGACAAATTCCAAGTGTTGGAATGTTTTGCTTGAGTAAAGATTTTGCAGTCTCTACAGTTTTAGGACATTTTTTAGGATCTCCAGGACCACTGCTTATCACAACTCCTTTTGGTTTGTAAGACATTACTTTTTCAATGCTAGAATTCCAAGGAATCTGAATTACTTTAAAACCAATTCTTCGAATATTTCGTAAAATTGCATTTTTCACACCAGTATCAATCACAACTATACTTTCTTTCTCATTTCCATAGGTCTTTGAGTCTGAAGTAGAAACAATATCCATGAATTCCTCATCAGAATATTTTGGTACATTCTCTAATTTTGATTTTAGTTCTCTTTCATCTATTTCAGTTTCAGAAACTGCTAGAAGTGACATCATGACTCCCCTTTCCCGTAGTTTCTTTGTAATGCTCCTTGTATCTACGCCTGAAATTCCTGGAATTTTCTCATTGTATAACCATTCGTCTAATGTCATGGAAAGATTCCAATGGCTTGCAGTTTCAGATAACTCATGAACAACTAGTCCAGTTGCTTGAATTTTATCAGATTCAAAATGCTTTGGGATTCCATCCTTATCAGTTATAGATTTTTCAGGAACGCCATAATTGCCAACTAGAGGATAAGTCAGAGTAAGAATCTGTCCACTGTATGACGGATCTGTAAGTGCTTCTGTATATCCTACCATTCCAGTATTGAAGACTAACTCCCCTGAAACTACATTTGACCAGCCAAAACCTTCGCCAGAATAAATAGAGCCATCATCGAGGATCAGCTTACCAAACTTTTTTACATGTTTGGCCTTTTTTGTTGGAATTGTGACCCTCGTGAAGTGGATTAGCGAAGGGATTTAAATTTTATGATATCTGCAGATGATTTTGTTCAGATCGGATGTTATAATGCTTTGAATTGTTCGCTCCACTTGTAGTAAGCACGAATCATCTCCATGCTCACGCTTGGTTTTCTTTGTGCTAAGATTGCTCTAAAATCTACCATCGACAGACTTCGTGGTAGTTTAGGTTGTTCCCCCGCCACAGGCTCATGGTAATCAGGAGCACTAAACAATTCATTTACGATTTTGAGCTGGGCTGATTGACAAATGTCTTTGATGTCGCTTGCACTGTACCCATCAGAAAGTTTTGCAATCTCACTTTGTCTTACTCTTTCGGTCAATTTAAGAGGCGAAGTGTATAACTCATACAG
>JAEHKU010000024.1 GCA_016838825.1 Nitrosopumilales archaeon
GTGAATTTTAGAATTTGATTATATAACTGAAGCTTGAAAATTTCAAAAAAAATCTGGTGTGACCTGATTTGTTCGAGATGGTCAATTGCTTCTTCAAAAAGACTTATAATTTGGAAACAGGAGGTTTGCACATGGTATCAATAAGCGAGGTCCCCAAGATGCGAAATCAGATTGACGTCGAAGGTACAATAGAGAGTATTAGTGAGCCAAGAACCGTAAATTTAAGAACTGGAGGAGAAACTCAAGTCGCGGATGCGGTGCTCAAGGATGACTCCGGACAAGTAAAGCTTACACTTTGGGGAGAAGACATCAACAAGGTAAAAGTTGGTTCTAAGATCCAGATAAAGAATGGATACACAAAAGAATTCAAAGGAGATCTTGCACTTAACGTGGGCAGATACGGAACATTAACCGTTTCAGAATCTTAGACATATCTAGACTCACTTTTTCCTTTTCTCCAATCAATTATAATCAAAATTATTCCAACTACTAGAATGATCATTCCAATAATCAAAAGGATTCCTGATACGGCTAATGGTATCATGACTTGAAGAATAGGCGAGTCAGGATCCAACATGGCTTCAGAGTTTTCAGGATCTTCAGAAATCATCATAAACACTGCAATTGATCTTGAACCCAAGTTTTGTACAGTAAAGCTATAGGTATCTGCTTCGGATATCTGAAAAATATTAAAAAATATTGGTTCTTGCGTTTCAAATCTGCGTAGGTTATCACCAAAAATATTAGAAACTAAGATAGAAACTCTGTCTCCTTGCTGATAGTCTATAATCTGCAGACCCCACATTAGTGGTACCTCACCTTTAGAAGTAGTGAATGAAAAAGAGGTGGACTCTCCTGGAAAGATTTGGGTGTCTTCAGAAACGTAATCAAACATGTCTTCCATGATTGAAAGGAAGCCTCCAGAACTTATCGAGGGCTCTATTGAAGGTAGTACAGAATGTGCTACTAAAAATGCCCCTATGATAAGTGCAACTCCCGCTAGTGCAATAATTGGCCCGCGCTTTAACATGTCTAACTTATGTATCCTAGTTTTTTATCATCTGACTCTACAGGCATAGGAGTACCTACATGTCTCTGTCCAGCTTGGGCTTGAATTGTTTTTATAATCTGTTCAGTGTCCTGTATTCTTTTGTCAAGATCGGTCATATCAAGTTCAAAGCCAATTATTTTCCCAAGAGTTTCGAGAATTGCTTTTGATGCCTTTGGATCAACAACATAACCTGACGTTTCTCCCAGAAGACAAACTCCCGAAATACCTACTTTTTTTCCTGCACCAATTATGAGCCCATTCATTCCAGTTATAGTACCACTGTTCATTGTGATTATACCATTTTTTGAAAATTCTTTTACAACCTCACGAGAAGTACCTGTCCCATAAACTCTAGAATTTTTAGTAAACGACCCAGTTATGTATGCCGCAAGTGTATAGATAGATTTCACATCTAGTTTCTTGCATATAGCAAGAATTTCTTCGGCCAAAGCATACTCGCTTTCAGGTGTAGTAGGTTGAGCATCACCTGTTAGAAGAACTAGATCGTGTGACTTTATTTTGCAATAGTAAAGAGAATTTTTTACCAAATCTACAGTTCCATCAGACTGAATTGTCACCTGAGGAGGAAAAGACGTAGAAAACATATCTGCAAATCGTATTGCTTTTAGCTGTTCTACCAGATAATCAGCTGCAAGCTTTCCAACAAATCCACTGCCAGGTAATCCACATATTAGATATGGTGAATCTAATTTAGGCATTGATAAAATCTCAGTTGAAATTTTCGAAGACATGTAATGAATTCAAAAACTATAGAATATTAATTAAACGTAAAACTTTATCGTGAACGTCTGCGTGACTTTGCCTTAGTATGCCTATTTTTACTGAGTTTTTTCTTTGCACGTTTTGATTTTAGTTTTACTTTCTTATGCTTAACTTTAACACGAGTTTTAGATTTTTTCCTCTTTAATTTCCTTCTTGAAACCTTTTTCTTCTTCTTTGCAGTACGTTTTTTCTTGCGCTGGAGTTCCTTAAGTTTTTCAGTCACTTGTACTAGTCTACGTGCTGCGTTTTGCTCCTGTTTTATTATTCGCCCTACTTGATCACGTAACTGTACTGAACTCCTTCTGCTTGATTTTACCAAATCCAAAAGGTCAGGTTTGTTTTGTGAACTTTTTCTAGTTTGCTTCATAAGTCTTGCTTTTCTTGTTGAAAGTTCTTCGATGGGCTTAGCCAGTTTTTTCTCAGCTGAAGCCCTTTGCCTTATTTCAGCTTGCAACTCTGAAATTCTTTCAATAATTACATCGAGTCTACTGCGTGCACTAGTTTTTTCTTCTGCCGAATCAGCAAATTCTAATTCCTGTTCAGCACTGGCCTTAACATCTTTTTCTTGATTAAGACGTTCCTCAGCGGCTGTTTTGAGCCTTCTAACACTATCCCTTTGGGCCAAGCGTTGGTTTAGCAAATTAGTGACTTGATCAGTGTTTTCATGAAAAGATTCAAGGCGTCGTTGCAGTGAGCCTAGACCAGATGTAGATCTTCGGTTCAATGAAAGAGATTCTTTTAGTTTTCTTTCTGTTTGTCTCCTACGTCTAGAAGCATCAATTTTAGCAGTTTGTGAAACTTTGAGTATATTCCTAACTGAAACCATTGATTTTCTAGAAATTGTCTAGTCTATAAAAAATTTGTTGTACAAGGTTTTATGTGCAAACGTAAAAACCAAGTCTTATGGAGTTTCATCCTTCTCAGATTCCCATCGCAAAAATGTTCGAGGTAAACAGTGAAGATGAAGCTATAACTGCTGCCTCAGAAATGGTAAAAGGGGGTTTTTCAACTCAAAAAAATGGCTACAAGGTCTTGATGCCAAAAGAGGCCACAATTGCAAAAAGGATTGGATTCCTTCTGGTAAACGAGTTGAATTATGGCTTGCGGAAAGCTAAACAAGAACGTAACGTACAATACTGGATATATCACCATGATAAATCGCACTATGCTTTAGTTTTAATAAGTTATAGCGCTTTTCAGGATCTAGGTCTTTAATTTCTCAAATACCAAATTCAGTTTCAATTGCTTAGATGCTATTCCTGCAACTAGCACTCCAAGCAAGGTTCCACCAATTACATCCGTTGGAAAATGTTGTAAAATGTAGATTCTGCTGATAGATATTACGAGTGGATATATCCATAATAGATAACATCCCCTTGGAAATCTAGAAGATAGAACATAGCCTAGAACAAAAGCAAAGGCTGCAGCTCTTGCTACATGTCCTGATGGATAAGATACAGCATATGCAGAACAAAACAACGAGAATGTATCAGGTTCAACATCAATTGGAAATGGTATTCCTGCAAACTCAAGATCTGGTCTTAGTTGGTTTACACCACACTTAATGTACCCAGTAAGTATGGCCAGAGCAACTATCGATATGATAAGAACAAGGCCTATGCGTCTTGTCCTCTTGATTATGAGTAAGATAAAACTGAATGGAGCCATGTAAAAGACATTGCCAAATTCTGTGATTGTTTGGATAGTTAAGTCAAGAGAAGGATTTCCTGCTAAAGTATAGACATAATTTATTACGTCATTGTCAAACGTTTCTGTGATGTCTGTATAGACTAAGATAGAAAGGATCAGGAATGCTGCAATAAGTAAAAAGAATGGTCTTGATCTTATGTCAAAAATCCATTTTTGCAATCATTCACACCTACACAATATGATCTGAATTTATGCCTGCCTAGTGTATTTAATGTAATCAATAAGACTCACTTCTCTATCAATGGTTTGATCGAGTGAAAGATTTTAACCGCACTAAAAGATAGAATCGGCGTGAAGTTTCTTACCCTTGAGGATTTTGATACAAAAGGAAAAACTATCTTTCTTCGTGTTGATATGAACTGCCCAATGGATCCCAAAACAATGGAGATATCTGGAACTAGGCGAATAGAAGAAGCGGTTAAAACCATAAAAGACCTCAGTAAAGCAAAGGTTGTAGTAGCTTCCCATCAGGGCAGAGTTGGCAATAAAGACTATACTGGAATGGAAAATCACGCCAAAGTGATAGAAAAATTACTTGATCGTAAGATAAAGTATGTTGAAGACGTTATAGGTCACAAAGCTCAAAATGAAATTAAAAATCTCCAAGATGGGGATATACTTTTACTCGATAATCTTCGCCTTTGTGCAGAGGAAAACTACGAATTCAGCCCTGAAGATGCAGTTAAAACAATAATGGTGAGAAGGCTGGTAAAATTTTTTGATCTTTGTGTTTTGGATTCATTTCCAAGCGCCCACAGATCGCATCCCTCCATAGTTGGCTTTTCACATGTTTTGCCTGCATGTGCAGGAAGAATAGTTGAAGAAGAAGTTCGGAAACTAGATGAAATTCTAACTGTTGCAAAAGCTCCTCATGTTGTGGTGCTAGGAGGATCAAAGGTGGTGGACAGAATCGAGGCAGTCAAGACTCTGATCAAAAATGGGAGGGCAGATCACGTGTTGTTGACTGGTCTAATTGCAAATGTCTTCATGCGAGCTCAAGGAAGAATAAAGTATCCTCTTGGCATGAAGAGGGAAGAAGAAATAGTTGCTAATGCCCACTCCCTTATAGGAGAGTATCCTGATGTTTTTTCAACACCAGTTGATGTTGCAATAGACAAGGACGGTTCAAGGGTTGAGATAGATGTTCGTGATGTTGGAAGAGGAGACCAAATTTTTGATGTTGGTCAGAAAACAGTGGACCATTATCTTAAGACCATATCAAGTGCTGGAACATTATTCATTAGTGGTCCTCCCGGATTTTTTGAAAATGAAAATTTCAGTACTGGAACAAAGAGTTTGCTCACGGGTATTGCAAATTCTTTTGCTACAACGATAGTAAGTGGAGGACATCTCACTACTGCCTTGAAAAAGTATGGTTTAAGTGAAAAAATTAACCACATTAGTTCAGCGGGTGGTGCACTGGTTCTTTACATTTCTGGGATCAAACTACCAATGATTACTTCTTTAGAAGAAGCTGCGAAAAGATACAAATCTAAATAGATTTCTTACAGGCAGGATTAGGACATATTCTTTGTTCTGATTTATCCAAGTAAACTTCAGAATTGCATGAATTACACTTCATCTTCTCTATCTCATCGAAAATTTTGAACCACTGGGTCGTAAAGTCCTGAGCAATGTTTCGTATCATCCCTTCGTCACATAACTGCTTGAAAAAACTGGGAACATTATCTATTGTCCAAGACGGATCGATATCTCCATTCTTCTTGATTATCTCAAAGATGTCGACGTTCGTGAATTTCGTGTCAACGTCGTTGAATTTTTCATAAATTATCTTTCTGATTTGTAGAACTATAGGTACTGATGGAGTATAATCACCCATATTAGAATAAACCAGAAGCTTCTTTTTTTATTTTATCAGCTGAAGAAGTATCTTTTAGCTTCTCAATCAGATAGGAATAGATCCCGTATTTGAGAACTTTTAGCGATAACAAGGCGCATTTTAATCTCGTAGGTCCCAGTTCTGTCAACCCAAGGTTTTCTAAGATGTCTTCTTTAGATAATTTTTTTACTTCATCAAAGTCTTTTCCCATCATCATTTCTGTGAGCAGAGAGGCACTGGCCTGGCTTATTGCACAACCTTTTCCTGTATACTTTACATCTGCTACTTTGTTATCCTTTATGTTGATATGCATTTCAAGTTCATCACCACAAAGAGGATTACTGTCACGCTTTACGATGTCAGGATTCTCTAGTTTTCCGAAATTTCGGGGGTTCCTGTAATAGTCTAAAATTATTTCTCTGTAAATGTCTGCGCTACTCAAATCTTAAACAGTTCCTTAGCGTGATTTAGTGCCTTTATCAAGACATCAACTTCCTGCTCCGTATTGTATATGTAGAAGCTAGCACGAGAAGTCGCTGCAACATCAAGTCTTTCCATAAGAACTTGAGCGCAATGATGTCCTGACCTTATTGCCACTCCATCCTCATCTACTATGCTTGCAAGATCATGTGGATGGATATCAGCATAATTAAAAGATATCACACCACCACGTTTTGAAATATCAGTTGGTCCGTAAATTTTCATTTTATCAATTTTAGAAATTTGCTCCAATGCATATTTTGTCAATTGACTTTCATGTTCTCTTACACTAAGCATGCCTAGCTGACTTAGATAATCGATAGCAGTTGCAAATCCTATTACGCCTGCGATGTTAGGTGTTCCTGCTTCAAACTTGTATGGTAAATCATTCCAAGTCGTCTCATACTTGTGTACTTCTCGTATCATGTCCCCACCGCCATGGAAAGGTGGCATTTCTTCTAGAATCTCCTTTCTTGCCCACAATATCCCGACCCCGGTAGGACCAAGCATCTTGTGTGCAGAAAACGTGAAAAAGTCACAACCCATGTTGTCAATATCTACTTGCATGTGAGGTACTGACTGGGCACCATCAATAAGCGTCTTCACTCCAGCTTTCTTGCATTTAGCAATGATTTTGTTTGTATCTGTTATAGTTCCCAGAACATTTGACATCTGGCTAAAGGTTACAAGTTTAACTCTACCAGTTTCAAGGTACTTGTCTAACTGATCAAGTATCAGTTCGCCATTATCATCAATTCCAATGTATTCTAGTTTTGCACCTTTTTCTTTTGTCAATAATTGCCATGGAACAATGTTACTGTGATGTTCATACTCGGTTGTCACAATAATGTCATCTTTTTCTACGTTTTTCCTACCCCACGCATAAGCAACTAGATTAATTGCTTCAGTGGTACCTCGAGTAAAGATTATTTCTTCACGATTTTTTACATTTACAAATTTAGCAACCTTATCTCTTGTTGCTTCAAAGGAACTAGTTGCTTCTTCAGCAAGTGCATATACTGCTCTATGTATGTTTGAATTCTGATTAAGATAATAATTTCTAATCGCATCTATCACTTGGATTGGTTTTTGAGAAGTTGAAGCATTATCAAGATAAACTAGAGGCTTGTCTTCACGTACTTTACGTTGTAGAATTGGAAAATCCTTTCTAATTTTTTCAACATTTAGAATACTTGCCTGCAAATTTTACACCTCTATGTAAATCTCATTCTGCTCTATTTTAACATTGAATGTTTTCAAGGGTTTTTCTGCAGGAAGGTTTTGTGGCTTGCCATCCTGAAGATTAAAAATAGAAAGATGTAATGGACAGGTGACATTAGTTTCATTGAGAAAACCTGTTGAAAGATCTGCTTCAGCATGTGTACAAATTCTGTCAGTTGCATAAAATTTTCCGTTACAATTTGCAATAAGAACCATTTTGTCATCGTGATCAAAACTGTACATTTCCCCTTGTCCAATCTCGTCCTTCTTACATACTTTGACCCACTCTACCATATCATTCACCTATACTTGTAATGAGTTTCAAGCTGATCAGTTTCGCGGTACCGTGCTTGTTCTACTTCTACAATTGCATTTAGTTGTTCGTCTGATTTTATAGTAAGGTCACGTCCCAACCACTTGCATTCAATGAGATATGCAATCCATGCACGTACTTGAAATGACATCTTCCTAGAAAGTGGTTCTAGGAACCCTTCTACAATTATTCTCTCTGCCTCTCCTTTGTCAAGGCAACGAGTTCCAAGGTAAAATATTTGCTCCTCATCAAGTTGGGAGACTGACGCGGCGTGTGTTGCCTTGACGTCATTTGTGAAGATTTCAAGGCCTGGTATAGAGTCTGATTTTGTTCCTTTATCAAGAAGGATTGAACGTCCTGACAGGAATGATTGAGAATGAGTTGCCTTTTCATGAATCCTTATCATTCCTTTGAACAAAGATTTAGCGGTGTCTTTGAGCACCGATTTTTCATTTACATGTCCTATGGTAGATGGCGCAATGTGATGCATATTGGATGTTATATCAAAGGACTGGTTCTTGTTTCCAAATATGACTTCGGAGTCGCTTACACTCGCACCAGTTCCAATCAAATAATTGTCGATTTTGTATCTAGAAAGCAATGCCCCAAACAATCCAAGATACCAGTGGATTTTACTATCTTGCCTGACATCTGATCTTCTTGTTGAAAAGTTGATTGCGTTTTGGTCCATTGCCTGAAGTGTTGTCATTTCAAGCTCACTGTTGGGACCAACATCCACATTTAACAATTCAAGATATGCCTGTTGTTTTGTAGCCTTGGGTGCATACAATTCCTGTACTATTCTTACCTTGCTGCTTTCTTCACAAACAAGAACGTTACGAGAAATTACAGAATTCCCATCAAGAGGAAGTGAGGAAACTATATGGATTGTTTTGTCCAAGGTCAGATTTTTTGGGACATGAATGAAGACGCCGGTGTTGAAAAATGCATTATTTAGTGCAGTGTACTTGTCTTCTTTTGGATCAGTTTTTTCCAAGTATTTTCTGATGATTTCAGAATGATCCTTCATCGCCTCATCGATAGATGATATCACAAGTCCTTTTGATTTGAGATCCTCTGGTACATTTATCTGTTGTACGTTAGAACCAATCTGCACAATGCTTATACTGTCTTTGATTTCACTTAGTCTTTCTTTGAGAAAATCTGGCACTGATTTGTCGGAGCTTAAAGAAAGTATTACCTGATCAGGATCCATTCTGTTTGCATCAGAATATTTCTTATAAAGTGGAGATACCTCTGTGGGGAGGTCCTGATAAACGGAGAAGGAATTCTTCCGATATTCTTTAAGCCACGACGGTTCGTTTTTAGTCGATGAAATTTCTTCTATATGGTTTGCACTAAGTGTTGAAAGTTTGAGTTGTTGCACAGCTTATCACTACAGTAAAAAGATTAATCAATTAACCGACTGAGCCATCCATTTCTAATTTTATCAGTCTGTTAAGCTCTACTGCATACTCCATTGGGAGTTCTTTCGTAAATGGTTCCATGAATCCATTCACAATTAGAGCCAAGGCT
Source organism: Nitrosopumilales archaeon (assembly GCA_016838825.1). Lineage (GTDB taxonomy): Archaea > Thermoproteota > Nitrososphaeria > Nitrososphaerales > Nitrosopumilaceae > JAEHKU01. The sequence continues at coordinate 8,935 of JAEHKU010000024.1, forward strand.
TCTTCTTCAGAGAATCCTCTACTCATCAAGTAAAAGATTTGTTCGTCACCAATCTTTCCCACAGTTGCTTCGTGTGTTACTGTCGCATCTTCCTGGTTGATTTCCATGTAAGGATAGGTATCGGTCTTTGCTGTATCGTCTAGGAGTAGTGCATCACATCTAATAGTGGATTTTACATTAGTTGCTCCTTTTGCAACGTGAAGCAATCCTCTGTATGTAGATCTACCGTTATTTCTGCTCACAGACTTTGAGGTAACTATAGACGAAGTATTTGGTGCTAGGTGAACCATTTTTGCACCAGTGTCTTGGTGCTGGTCCTTGCCTGCAAATGCAACAGATAGTGTTTCGCCGTGAGCTCTCTCACCTAAGAGGTATATTCCAGGATATTTCATCGTGAGTCTGCTTCCAATATTACCATCAATCCATTCTACCGTAGCTCCTTCATATGCATAGGCTCTTTTTGTGACCAGATTGTAAACATCGTTACTCCAGTTCTGGATAGTTGTGTATCGTAATTTTGCATCTTTATGTGCAACAAGCTCCACTACTGCACAGTGTAATGATTCTGAAGAATAGACTGGAGCAGTACATCCTTCAATATAATGAACTTCTGCACCTTCATCTACAATAATCAAAGTTCTCTCAAACTGTCCAATGTTTTCTGCGTTAATTCTAAAGTATGCCTGCAACGGCATGTCAACCTTGATACCAGGTGGTATATAGATAAATGAACCACCACTCCATACCGCACTATTTAGAGCGGCGAATTTATTGTCTTCAGGAGGAATTATCTTACCAAAATACTTTCTAAAAATTTCTGGTTGCTCTTTGAGAGCAGTATCAGTGTCTAAAAATATGACACCTTGTTTCTGAAGATCTTCTCGTAGACTATGGTATACAACCTCAGATTCGTATTGTGCGCCAACACCTGCAAGAAATTTCTTTTCTGCTTCTGGAATTCCTAATTTATCAAATGTATTTTTCACATTTTCTGGGACATCATCCCAACTTTTCTCTGTCTTCTCAGAAGCTTTTGCATAATAGTAGATGTTTTGAAAATCAATCTTGTTTAAATCACCACCCCAATTTGGCATTGGTCTTTTCATAAAGTGATCAAAAGAACGCAGTCTAAAATCTAGCATCCATTTTGGTTCGTTCTTTAATTTGCTAATTTCCTTAACTGTATCTGTTGAGAGGCCTTTCTTACTAAGGTGAACATACATGTCAGTAGAGTCTTTGAAATCGTACTTGCTGTAATCCATCTTAAGGTCTTCAGTAGTCATATACCACGATAACGCCGTTTTATTATAAATAGATTCTACAACTGTTGCAAGGGTTTTACCGAAGTAGGTAAAGCTAAGTAGGTCAAGCTAAGTCTAGAAGTTAAGCTAACAAGAACAATTTTGTCTATATCAAATATATCAGATTATATGAAAGACATTACAACAATTACCAAAACAAAGACACCACTTAGCTATTAAAAATCATAAGACAACTACAAAATAAAACGGGACAGATTTCTATACTTGACAACGGGTTACAAATATTATTAGACAATTACAAGAAAAAATCTACAAGATTATTTTTGTTTGTTAGATCATCCTAGTATCTGCTTAACATTCGCATCAAAAGTTAAAATTTAACTAATTTTAGGTAATGATATTGCCTGACGAAAAACTTACGGAACCGCCCAAAAAGAGAGAAGGATGGACAGCAGAAGAAATAGCGGGATTGGCAGAAGCAGAAGCAAAATTAGCAGCTGCAAAATCAGCAGCAGCAAAATCAGCAGCAGAAGCAGAAGCAGAAAAAGAATATGAAGCGGCAGCAGCGGAAGCAGAAGCACCGCAAGGAGGCGATTCGTTTGCTCATAGATATGAAAACGATCAAATATTTATCCGCGAAATGGGAGAACCAGAATTTTTTCTATTAAAAAAAGATCTAGTTCCACCAAGACCTATACGTACACGAGAAGAGGAAAAAGAGATTTCGAGAAAAGCATTGATTCCAAAAGATGTGACTCCACCATACAATCCAAAATATATACTCAGTCCTGAATTTGCTGGAACATCCAACTATGAGCAAGGAATTGAAACTACACGAAAAGAAATCGAAGAAAAACTCAAGAGTTTAAGAACTGAACCAGATACAAATCAACAAGAAATCCAATTAGCAGAAGCGGATCTTAAAACATTGGATGATTTGATTGAAAATTATCATATGGGAATGAATGTTTTTAGAACTGCACAAGGTGGAAGAAGCAAGCTAAGGGAATAAATGGTGATACTAAGTGAGTGAAAATAATTTTGACCTCATTAATGCAAGAGTCACTTTCAAAAATGTCCCACTTGATAAGTTAGAAAGATTTTCATTCAAAGATATACCAGCTGCATGTGAATCTTTTAAGAAAATTTCTGGTGTTTCCGAGTGTGTAATCGTTCAGAATTCTTTTAGGGTTGAAATATTTTTGGTGATTAATCTGGAAAAGGGTGAAGCACCAGATAGAAGAAGGAGTGAAGGAAAATATCTTATCATAAATAAATTAGAAGAAACTTGGATATCACTAACAGAACTAGAAGAACATGACATTGATCACTTTGACCAAACTATAGAAGTGTATAAGAATACTGACGTTTTCCTTCATCTGTTAAAATTAGCGTCTGGTTTGGAAACAATATTTATTGGAAGAGTAGAAATCCTTGACGAATTAAAAGAATCAATTTCAAGTGCAAAACAAGCTGAGGTTTCTGGTAGAATATTGAATAAATTGTTTGATATTTCTTTACGAGTTGCAACTCGTATTAGAGATTCTACTGAAATTAGTAAAGAGGTATTAACAATTGGTAACATTGCTCTCAAAACTGCAGAAGAAAAAGCAGGTCTGGATGGAAAGAAACGTGTTCTGCTTATAGGAACAGGCAAAACAGCAGCAATGGTTGCCAAATCTCTTAATAAAAAAGCCATTCCATTCGAAGTTGCCAGTATGACCATTGAACGTGCAACTGGTTTTTCTAAAATATTGGGTGGAACACCAATAAAATTTGAAGATGCTTTGTTAGAATTTGATAAATTTAACATAATCTTTGTTGCGACAACTGCAGATTATTTCTTAATTAATTATGAGCGAATAAAAAGAGTTATGGAAAATAAAAAAACAGGGACAATGATATTAGATGTGTCAGATCCTAGGGCAGTTGATGAGAAAGTTTCTTCGCTTCGTGGAGTTAAATTAATGTTTAGAGATCAAATTTCTGAAATGTATGAAGAAAATCTAAAAGCTACGCGCAACAAGGTTCCTGCTGTAGAAGAAATGATTAGTAAAGAAGTTCCAATTATCGAGGCAACAATGAAACGCCTTGAACCAGAATCCTTAGTTAAGGATGTATTTGTAGGCGTAGATTTGTTAAGAAAAAAAGAATTAGAAAAAGCATTAGAAAAGTTAGGAGAAACTGACGAGAAAAAAATCAAAATTATTGACGAGTTAACAAAGGCTATTGCAGAAAGCGTTGTTTCAATACCTGTAAAAAAGTCGAAAAAGGCGTCGGAATAAGATAGCCCCTAGGTATTGTCATAGAAAAATAGGCTCTTGATCGAAAGAAAAAACCAATGAAACAAGATATATGTTACCTATTTTTTCTTATTTTTGATGACAAAGCTCACCTGCCGAGATTATGGTTTTGAATGCGACTTCGTGGCAGATGGAGACGATATTGCGAAGGTAATAGAAGAATATGGTAAACATTCTACTGATGAACATGGGATAGAATATTCTAAAGAGGCCCTAATGCAATTCATTCTTAGAAAAGGCTGAAAACAAATTATTTTTTTAAAAAGCGATTAACCGTATGATTCGAACTTTGCTTCGAAGCTTCCATCTTCACGTTTATCTGGCATTGTGACAAAGCCTTTGGGTTTCAAGTATTTCATAGATCCATCAATTGTTCCTTGCCAGCCACAGATGTAAAACATTGTATTATCTTTGGTAATTTTTTCACCAACTAGTTCTTCTAATGCGGATAATCCGCCACCTTTTGATTTTAGGAATTCTTCTACTCTACCTTTATGACCTGACCAAGATCTGTTAAACCACTCTTTTGGACGACTAATTGATGCCCGGTAAGTAAAATTCCATTTATCTTTTCCTCGATCTTGACTTTCAGTTTCTAATTTTGTAAGGTGGTCTCTGTAACTAAGCTCATCGACATAACTTACACCATGAAGACAAATAATCTCTCTTTTGTCCCCAACATCATGTAAGTGGTTAGCAAAACTGATGAATGGTGCTAAACCCGTACCGCCACTAACACATACAATTCTTCTTTCATCTTTTCTGCCATCAGGTAATTTTTCATTAATTGTTAAAGCATTTCCCACACAATCTCCCCAAATTATCTCATCGCCTTCACTTGAACCCATTAACATAGTTGTAACACGACCAGGTAAAGGCTTACGAACCCATCTAATTAATAATTCAAAATATTTTTTGTTTTCAGGATGCGAGGCAATTGAATATGCTCTGCGAATCACCTTATAATTTTCAGCTGGTATTGGAAAACCGACGGTTAGGAATTGACCTGCCTCATAATCTGGCATGCCATCATATGGAACAAATCGTAAAATGACAAGATCTTCTTTAAGTAATTGGAAGTAAGTTAGTTTAGCTTTATTATCTGTCCCCATATAGTATAATTTTAGCTGCTTTCATTAAAAATATTTCTATATGGAAGATAATATATCTTAATCTACTGAAAAAATGTTTTTCATAGTTTCAATGGTTCCAGCGACTGTATGAACTTCGGAAACTATAGGTGTGACTCCAAATTTTTTTAGAGCATCTGCAGTGAATGGTCCAATTGCGACTAGTTTGATCTTTTGCAATTTTTGTAATAATATTTTTTTATCATTGTCTTTAAGCATAATTTCAAAGAATGCATTTACTGAGGATGCACTCGTAAAAACAATGCCATCTACCATATCTTTTGAGAATAGTGATCTAAATTCATTCCATCGTGATGTATCTCGGAATGCACAAACGTCGTAAAGGTGGATCTCCTTTACATTAAGACCAATCTTCTCTAAGAGTTGAGCAAGAAAAGGTGTTGATGCACCACTACGAGGAACGACTACTTTTTTCCCTTCGGGGTTTAATCGTGTAAATACTTCGCCAACTCCAACTGAAGAATATCTTTTTGGTATGTAAGATACCCGGATATTTTCAGATTCTAGCGCAGCCTTGGTCTTAGGACCAACTGCGACAACTATCGTATTGGCAATACTAAGTTGGAGTTGATCATATTTTGAAATATTCCTTGCAGTATCAAACAAAAGTTTGACTGCCTTTGAACTCATAAAAACAGAATAATCTGGATCGTGCTCGTTTATAGATTCTAAAAACTCATCAACTATCTTATCACCTTTGCTCACAAGCTCTATCGTTGGCAGTGAGATTGGCTTTGCCTTAACTTGAGTCATTAATTGTAGGAATTCTTTTGCATCTTCATTAGATCTGGTAATAGCTATAGTTTTTCCTTCTATCATTTTCTTTTTTGCCGCCCTATTTTATCTGAAAGTTTCACTACGTTTCCCACTATAATAACCGAAGGAGGTTTGATCTTTGCAATTGATACTTTTTTTGATATTGTAGAAAGTGTTCCTTTTACCATTCTGTGTTTTGGAGTAGTCCCATTTTGTATGACAGCTACAGGAGTTTTTTTGTCTAAACCTCCTGAAACTAAGTTTTTACATATAGTTTCAATTCTTGAAAGCCCCATCAGAACCACTATAGTATCAACAGACTTGGCTAGTTTCTTCCACTCAACTGACTCTTTTTTCTTCATCGTGTCTTCATGTCCTGTTACAAATGCTACAGATGAAGAATACTTTCTATGAGTTAATGGAATTCCAGAGTAGACAGCCGAACCAATACCAGAGGTTATTCCAGGTATAATTTCGAACTTTATACCATGCTTCGTTAAGAATTCAGCTTCTTCACCACCACGGCCAAAGATTATTGGATCTCCGCCTTTTAGCCTAACAATAATCTTTTTGATTTTTGCAAATTTTATCATTAGACTATCTGTATCAGCTTGGTGTTTGTAATCATCACCAACTTTTCTGCCAACATAAATTTTTTTAGTCTTTTTTGGAATCATTTGAAGAATTTGTTTACTGATAAGTCTGTCGTAAAGAACAACATCTGCTTTTTTGAGTATTTCAGCTGCCTTTAGTGTTATCAGCTTCGGATCACCAGGTCCTGCTCCAATTAGGAAAACTTTGCCTCTCATTTTCTATTCCACTCCTCTACTTTTTCTCTCCAATTAGCCGCTAGATTTTCTATTCCTTTTTCTTTAAGCTCTGCTGCAACAGTATTGCCAAGTATTTGAGGTTCTAAAATGCTTGCAGCCTTTTCAACTATGATCATTTGTTTTCCATCAACTGAATACGCAATTACTTTCAGATTTAGGTTCTGCCCATCAGCTTTGCTATAGGCACCTACTGGGAACCTACAACCAGATTCTACATGTTTTGATAGTGCCCGTTCAGATTCAATTGCTTGTCTTGATTCTTTGTGTTCAATTGTTTTCAGAATTTGTATAGTTTCAGCATCATCATCTCTTGCAACAATTCCTAAAGCCCCTTGGCCAGGCGATGGAAGAAAATCATTAGTTGAAAGTTTGGTGAATTTCACATCAAGTTTTAATCTATCAATACCTGCCTGAGCTAAAACAATTGCATCGTATATCCCTTCGCTAACTTTCCTTACTCTAGATTCAATGTTACCACGTACAGGTTTAACAGTTAAGTCTTGTCGCTTTCTAGAAATTTGTACTGCGCGCCGTAAACTACTTGTGCCAATCACTGCGCCCGGTTTTATTGTTTCAAGTGTTGAGCCATCATTTGAGATGAAAACATCATTTACAGCCTCTCTAAGAGGTATACAACCCAACGTCAAACCTTCTGGAAGCTCTGATGGGATGTCTTTTAGGCTGTGAACTGCAAAATCAATTTCTTTGTTACTTACAGCCCTATCAATCTCTTTTTCAAAAATTCCTTTTTGATTTATAGTGTAAAGTGGTCTTGCATCTGTGTCTCCCTTTGTCTTAATTATCTTGATTTCAAATTCTGTATTAGGATTCTTCTTTTTAAGTTCAGATATAACCCAGTTTGTTTGAGCTAGAGAGAGATTACTCCCTCGTGTTCCTACAAGATACTTCAACTCTTTACCTTCATGAGAGATTTATCGTATGCAGCTATTGTTTTTTGTATGTCAGATTTTGTGTGTGCATCAGACAAGAACACAGTTTCATATTGAGATGGCGCTATAAAGATACCATTTTTTAATAGTAAATTAAAGAGTTGTTTGAATTTTTTTGTATTCGCTTTTT
>JAEHKU010000025.1:0-1380 GCA_016838825.1 Nitrosopumilales archaeon
GACATTAAAGAAAATTCCTTGAATAAATTCACCATAGAAAAAAAAGATATTCTTGTAGGTAAGCGAAATGGAAAATTGTTTGCATGCGATAATTCATGTCCCCATAGGGGTGCGTCACTGCATAAAGGAATCTACAAAGGTAACAATGTAGTATGTTACATGCATGGTTATGAATTCGATGTTGTAACAGGTAAATTGACTAATATGAAATCCTGGAAAAAAAGTGATACCTGGATAGAACAAAATCAAGCATGGAGAGAATCTGGGAATTTAATCATGTATGAAATAGAGATAAAGCAAAATCAAGTGTACGTTAAAATCTAAGAAATCAATAGGCAAATTCAATTTTATTCCTAAAAATCAAAAAGCCCCCAGAAAAAATACTTTATAGTTCTGTAATCCTCCTGATTCGTTAGTATGCTTTCAGAGGGAGTTTCAGTTCCAACATTCCAACTTCAAGATTCTAATGGGAATTTAATCAAATCATCGGATTTCAAAGGAAAAAAGCATCTAATCTATTTCTACCCAAGGGATTTCACTCCAGGTTGTACTGTAGAAGCTGATGAATTCTCAAAAGATTACAAAAAATTCCAAAGGGATTCCATTCATATCATTGGTATCAGTAAGGACGATGTCGATTCGCACAAAAAGTTTTGTAAAAAGATGAAGATTCCGTATATTCTTCTTTCAGATACCGACACAAAGGTTGCAAAGATGTTTGGAGTTTGGGGAAAGAAAAAATTCATGGGCCGTGAATACATGGGAGTAACTCGAAGTACATTTCTTGTAAACGAAAAAGGAAAAATATTCAAAATATTTGAGAAGGTGAAACCTGCAGGTCATTCTAAAGAAGTTCTTGAATGTTTCTCGTGAAATCCTTAGAAGCCTTTAGGTAGTGACCCTTTAGAAGCTTTTTTCTCTGCTGCTTCTTCATCTGCTTGAGCACTTGCTTGTGCATCTTCTGCCATTCTTTTCATATAATCTGCTTCATAATCCGCTAGTTCTTGTGCTCTAGACTTTTTCCCTCCACTAGATTCAACCTGTGCGGTTTGTTGTGGTGGAGGTGGAGGTGGAGCTTCTTGTACTGTTACTTGACCACTGCCAGCAAATCGTTTTGAAGCAGGATGATACGAAAGTTGCGCTCTAGAAGCATAGTATCTGTTTGGACCTGCTGAAAAGCCAGGTGTCTTTATCTTGTTATCACTAAAAGAACTCATACCAGCAATCTGTGGATTTGCATGTCTACTAGCATAATACCTGTTAGGGGCTGTAGCAAAACCTGGAGTTTTTGCTTCTTGTGCTCTCCAATCACCCGTAGCTACCTCGATCTGTACTGATACTGTCTCATCTTTTGGTTTTGGTGGAGGTGGTGGAGCTTCT
>JAEHKU010000025.1:1385-15700 GCA_016838825.1 Nitrosopumilales archaeon
GCTTTTGGTGGTGGAGCTTCTGCTTTTGGTGGTGGAGCTTCTGCTTTTGGTGGTGGAGCTTCTGCTTTTGGTGGTGGAGCTTCTGCTTTTGGTGGTGGGGGTGGTGGAGCACTAATTTTACCTAATTTAGCTTCAAGTTGGGCAATCTTTGCTTCAAGGGACTTCTTTGATGGTCCTTTTGATTTTGATGGTCCTTTTGATTTTGATGGTCCTTTTGATTTTGATGGTCTTTTTGATTTTGATTTTCTTTTACTTGGTTTACTTCTTTTACGAGTTGTCTTTCTTTTTGCCATGTGTTTTTTTTTCAGGTGTTCGAGGTTTATTTACATTTTGATTATATCCCAGAATTCTATCAAGTTTTATAAAAGCAAGAACCTACATGAAACTATTGGACGATTTTGAAAAGGATTATCCCGAATTTGACTGGAAAAACACTCCTGCCTACAAGCATCCAGGTGGAAAGGATTGTCCATGCCCAAAGCATGAGTACATTCGTGAACAGATTAATGTTGCAAGAACAGTGGGTCGAAATTCAAACCAAGCTTCACGAGTCACTTTAAAGTTCTGTCCAGATCATTACCGAGTATATATGAAGGAAGTTATTCCTGCAATGCCACTCAAATACAAATTGATTACAAAGGTTGCATTAAAGATCGGAGCCATCAAAATAGAAGAGCTAAAGTATATGCAATCTGAGTTATGTTTCTACTGTAGATTTGGTTCTGGCGGTCACGAAAAGAAGACAGAGATTCCTCCAATCTAGACTGGTCCAAGTAAAATTTTTGGTTTATTCGGCGTATCATGATGACATCGCTTCCCGCACAAAGGACATGTGTGTCTGTCTAGAAAAACACATTGACAAATGTGCGATTTCATGTAACTTTCAGCACCTTTGGTAAATTCTCCAGTTCCATTACAAAATGGACACGAAGTATCCAACAAGGATATCTTTCCTTTACCCGCACAAACTAAACAATTTGAACTCAATACCAAACTTGGTACAAATTCTAATTAAAACATTAGTGTTAATTTTTTTTCAGAGTAATGCTTTCTGAACAATTAAAGTTAAGCTTATACTGCCTTTGCAGTCAGTAGAATAATTGTCAATTGAGAATACTAGCCAATTTGTACAGGAATTAGAAAAGGAAGGCGAGCTAAAGCGAATTACATCCGAAGTTGATTCCAATCTCGAGATTGCTGAGATTCTAAGAAGGGTAATGTATGCTAATGGTCCTGCGATATATTTCGAGAATGTAAAAAATTATGACATCCCTGTACTAGGAAATGCTTTCGGCTCCATTAGAAGATTAGAGATTGGTCTTGATACTACAGACTTTACCGATATAGGTCAACGAATTGTTGACATAACCAAGATGGATATACCATCTGGATTTCTAAATAAGATAAAAAAACTTCCAGAACTTTCAAAAATTACTGACATTGCACCAAAGTTAGAGAAGCGCGGTCCAGTTACCGAGGTCTTCAACGATTCTCCATCGTTTGAAGGAATACCAATTCTAAAGACATGGCCAAAGGATGCTGGAAAGTTCATCACGTTCGGTCTTGTAGCAACAAAGCATCCAGAAACTGGTATCAGAAACTTAGGTGTTTACAGAATGCAGATACTTGACAAGAACCATGCATTGATGCACTGGCAAAAACACAAGCGAGGTGCTCACCATTACGATATCTCAAAAGAAAAGGGCAAAAAAATCGAGGCTGCTGTAATAATTGGCTCTGAACCAGCTACAATGTTCTCTGCTGTAGCACCGGTTCCAGAAGGACTAGACAAGTACGTCTTTGCTGGTATCGTGAGAAAGAAAGGAATCAAGACCGTGAAATGCAAAACAATAGATCTCGAAGTACCAGCTAATGCAGAGATGGTTCTAGAAGGTTATGTTGACCCCAATGATATCAGAATGGAAGGTCCATTTGGGGATCACACTGGTTACTATACACCCGCAGAACCATATCCAACGTTCACTCTTACTGGCATAATGCAAAAACAAAACCCAATCTATGTCACCACAATAGTTGGAAAGCCAATTCTTGAAGATGCCTTTATCGGCAAAGTGATAGAACGCTCCTTTTTACCACTCATACGAATGTTCCAGCCCGAAGTTGTAGATTTTGCGATGCCAGCAGCAGCATGGTTCCAAGGTTTGGCTATAATTTCCATAAAGAAACGCTACCCTGGCCAGGCAAGAAAGGTGATGATGGGCTTGTGGGGTTTGGGACAACTTGCATTAACGAAATTTTTCATTGTTGTGGATGACGATGTGAATGTCCATAACATGGATGACGTCATCTGGGCAGTCACCACTAGAACAGACGCAGCCAGAGACATCATGATAATTGACAAAACTCCAACGGATACGTTAGATCCTGCTTCTCCACTTCTTAATCTGGGCTCAAAACTTGGAATTGATGCAACTCAGAAGACCAAAGAAGAAGGATATGATAGAGAAATTCAAGAACTGATCAAGCCAGATGAAAAAACAAAAGAACTAGTTGATTCCAAGTGGTCCAGTTTCGGAATATAACGAATCTAAAACTAGATGTGCATCATAAATCGCATGGACTCATCTTCAAAGACTGGACATGCCCCAAAAGTTGTACAGATGGTGAAAAAAACAATTGAAAGTGCAATTTCAATTACAGTCAATGTGATGCCAAGCCACAAGCAATTCTTTGCTTTTTTTGGATCATCATCTCGTAGTATGAAATAAGCGATTACTCCACCTATAATTTTAAAGAGAATCGGTAAAAGATACCACCATCTACTTCTAATCCGTTCTAATTTGGTCAAGTTGTCCCAACTAGTGTACTTTGACTGTATTGTAAAAGTTATCACGTTCTACAGCCTGATAACCGATTTGATTTATTGCATCAATGATTTTTTGCCCTGTAAGTTCTGTGGAACGTGCACCAGTACACGAAACTACCTCTTCACCAATTAGGGTACCACCAAAGTCATCAGCTCCATATTGAATTGCAAGTTGCGCCATTCCCACACCATTTGTAAGCCATGATGATTGTAGATGTGGAATGATATTATCGAACATTATCCTAGAAATTGCTATCATCCTTAGAAGTTGAAAACCACCTGCACCATGTTCCACAACATGTTCTGCCAGCATCTGTGTATTGTTAGGTTCGAAACTCCAAGGAATAAAGGCCATAATACCTCCTGTCTTTTCCTGAAGTTTAGCAATCTTGTGAAGATGTTCAGCGATATCACTGACTGTTTCAACGTGTCCGTACATCATCGTTGCAGATGCAGGAATTCCTAGGTTGAGAGCTTCTTCCACTATCCTCAACCAGTGAGACGATGGAATTTTCTTTGGGCTGATGATATTCTTAACAGAATCCACCAAGATTTCTGCTCCAGCTCCCGGAAGAGATTGTAACCCAGCTTCTTTCAGTCTAGAGAGAACTTCGTTTGTACTTGATTTTTCAACTTTGGCAATAGTATCAATTTCAGATGCAGAAAGTGCATGAATACCAACCTCCGGAAACTTGGTTCTTATCATTCGAAACACATCTTCATAATATTCAATGTTAAGATCCGGGTTGTGACCGCCTTGGAATAAGACTTGTCTAATTCTAAACATCTCCCAAGCTGTCTTTACACGAGCTTCGACTTCGTCTAATGTCAAAGTGTATGATTCTTTGTGTCCTGGTGGTCTGTAAAATGCACAGAACTTACAGTCTGTAATACAGACATTAGTATAGTTTAGTATTATGTTGTTTACAAAAGACGCCCTCTTACCATATTTTTTACGAACCAGACTTCCACCAACTAGCCCCATTAGATGAACATCGTCTGATTCCAGTAATCTGACACAATCATTTACGTCATGAGTCTTTCCTTGAAGAGCATCTTCAAGTATGTCACATATTTCGGAAGAGTGAATTTGTTCTGTTATTTGACTCAATTGCCTTTGGTCTTTTTCATAGATATTTAATTCTTCATGGATTTAATGGACTCGCGTTATTTTTTGATTTAATGAAAACAGGAGATTTGTTTTTTTACGTTATTTTTAAGTAGGGCGCATAGACGAGATCCACTATGGTCTCTGGTACTGAAATTAGATTAAATCGAGTTATGAGAAAGGGCAAGATGCTTTGCATCCCAATGGATCACGGAATCTCAGATGGTCCTATCAAAGGATTGGAAGATCCTCATTCTGTAATTTATAATTGCGAACATTTTGGATTAACTTCTGTAATAATTAACAAAGGAATTCTAAAGACTTTACCAAGACCAACAAAGATAGGAATATTTGTTCACTATTCTGGTAGTACATCACTCTCCTCTTCTCCAAATAGAAAGATGCTTACTGGCTCAGTAGAAGAAGCATTGAGGCTTGGTGCAGATGGTGTATCATTACACATCAACATTGGTGGAAAAGAAGAACCAGAAATGCTGGAACAGCTAGGAAAGATTGCATATGAATGTCACAAATGGAATATGCCACTGTTAGCAATGATGTATCCACGTGGTGAGAACATAAAAAACCCTCACGATCCAGACATTGTAGCCCATGTTGCAAGAATTGGAGCAGAATGCGGCGCAGATATAGTAAAAACAGTGTATACTGGAGACGTTGATTCATTTTCCAAAGTTGTAAAAAGCACTCCAGTTCCTGTGGTAATTGCAGGTGGACCTAAGGCAAAGACAGACAAGGATTTGTTAATAATGACAGAAGATGCCATGGCAGCAGGAGCCAAGGGAATAACCTATGGAAGGAATATCTTTGGACATAAGACACCTGAAAAGATGGTACAAGCATTAGCTGCAATCATATTCAAAAAAGAGTCTGCTAAGGAAGTAGCGAAACAGCTTGGTAAAAAATAAAGAACTAATAATTTCGCCTAACGTCTCCAAGAGTTACCTTGGAAAATTTCTTCTAGAGCTGGAAAATGAAGGAATTAGAATCGTAAATGTGGATCCAAAATATACTAAAAAAGCAAAATCAAAACTCTCAACTCTTTTTGGTTCCCCAACAGCGAATTATGTGATTTTAGGCAAAAAGTCTAGTTCAAAACCTAAGGGTAAGCGAATTGGCATTAGATTCAAGGTGTCATCTAATGCAGACATTGAAAAAATACTCAGCTCTGCAAAAAAAGGATTGGATTTTGTCATTATAGAGGTGAAAGATTGGAAGATTATTCCACTTGAAAATATTATTGCTAAACTTCACAAGTTACATACCAAGATCTATGCAATAGCAAGGAATGCACGGGAAGTAAGGAAGATGTTCTCTATTCTAGAAGTTGGGGTAGATGGCACCATATTCACCACTGGTTCGATAAACGAAGTAAGGGAAGCATTAGTGTATCTTGGTACTCGAAGTTTCAAGCTAAAAGCAGCAAAGGTTATAGAAATAAAAGAAGTCGGTGATGGCGAGAGAGTTTGTGTTGATACAGCTTCGATGCTTAGGAGAGGAGAAGGTATGCTCATTGGAAACAGATCAAACTTTTTGTTTCTAGTCCATAATGAATCGGTTGGTTCTTCGTTTACTTCGCCAAGACCCTTCAGAGTTAATGCAGGTGCAGTTCACTGTTATACAATTTCACCTGATGGAACAACAAAATATCTTTCAGAACTTGAAACTGGTTCCGAAGTCTTGGTATTAGACCCAAAAGGAAATGCAAGAAGAGCTACGGTGGGACGCAGCAAAATTGAACGTAGGCCAATGCTAATGATAAAGGCAAAAACCAGTGATGATATAGGTGGAATAATTGCACAAAATGCAGAAACAATTCGTTTCGTCAAGTCTAACGGACATCTAGTCTCTGTTACTCATCTAAAGAAGGGAGATTCAGTCTTGGTATATGCACAAGCTGCAAAAGGAAGACACTTCGGAATGGAAGTAGCGGACGAGTATATTTTAGAGAAATAGTATCATGCAACTCCCTACTTGTGTCACTATAGCGGAGTCGAATATACCACGACTAAAAAAGAACTTGAGAAAAGCATTGAAAAAAACAAATTTTGCAGAACTACGACTCGATTATCTATCCCCAAACAAAGTTCCACATGCGTTAGAAGCAGTAAAGAAGGATTTGAGACGATGTGTGTGTACCCTTAGATTATCTAAAGAGGGTGGAAAATTTTCTGGTAGTGAAAAAAATCGGGTCTCCATTCTGAAATTGATTGCAGAGTATAATCCTCTCTTACTAGACGTAGAATATACCACACTAACAAAGTCAAATGGTTTACTTCGTTATCTAAGAAATTCAAAAACAGACCTTCTTGTTTCGTGGCATGATTTCAAAAAAACACCATCTCTGAATTTCTTAAATGCTCAAGCAAAAAAGATGCGAAAATATTCTAAAAACATCAAGATAGTCACAACAGCTAAAGGTGTCGGGGATTCAGCAAGGATCCTTTCGCTATACAAATCCCTCTCAAATACGAACCTGATTGCATTCGCGATGGGGGATTATGGAAGGTTTTCACGGATTCTATGTGTTTATCTGGGAAGTCCTTACACATACGTCTCTCTAGGAAAGCCCATAGCACCTGGTCAGTTCAGTCTAGATGAAGTTAAATCATTCTTGAACTGACTTTTAATCATGACAAAAACTTTTGCAGTAATAGGAGATCCAATAGACCATTCGCTCTCACCAAATATACACAATTCCGCGTTCAAAGAATTGCAAATTGATGCCACTTACATAGCGTACAGAATCCCAAAAGATGAACTTTCAGCAGGAATTGAAGCATTAAAAAAAATAAAGATTACTGGATTTAACGTGACTATTCCTCACAAGATAGGGATGATGGAATTTCTGAATGTCATTGATGACGATTGCAAACTAATTGGAGCTACCAATACTGTAACAAATGATGATGGTAATCTAACTGGACATAATACTGACATGGATGGATTTCTAGACCCCATAAAAAAACGCGATCTAAGTTGTAAGGGTGCTAATGTTCTACTTTTAGGTGCAGGAGGAGCTGCACGAGCAATAGTTGCTGCCTTAGCTAAAGAAAAAGCCAACAAATTGGTAGTAGCTAATAGAACAAAAGAAAATGCGGTACAGCTAGTACAATTTGCAAATAGTTTGAAACTTGATGCAACAAATACTGATTTTGGTAGTGCAGGAGATACTGCATCACAATTTAGTTTCATCATTAACGCGACATCAATTGGTCTAAAAGGAGAACCATGTCCTATTTCGACTCAAAATATTAACAAAGACTCTGTCGTTTATGATATTGTTTACATGCCGATGAAGACCCAGCTTCTTACTCAAGCTAAAAGTCGTGGCGCCACCATCATATACGGTTACGAGATGTTACTAGCCCAGGCTATGCGCTCTTTTGAAATTTGGTTTGGAAAAAAGGCTCCTTTTGATGCCATGAAAAAGACCCTTTTAGGTGGATTCTAATGGTTGCCGCCAAAGCAGTAGTAAATGGCGCAGTCTCAATTGTAAATGCAATTGCTACCGGGAAGGGTGCCGCGCTAGGAATTTCACTTAAGGTAGAGGCAACAGTTGATGTAAAACCCGGCAGTGGAATTATTTTCAAGAACCAAACTCTCAATCAAAGGCGTTTCATAAATAAGGTTGTTGAAAAAGCTGTTCCAAAAAAATATCTCAAAAAATCCAAGATCCAAGTTTCACTAAAATCAGAAATGCCTACAGGATATGGTTTGAAAAGTTCTAGTGCAATATCTTCAGCAATCTCACTTGCTTGTGCAAAAATTTTCAAACCAAGAATTAATGATTTTCAAGTAATTAGTAATAGCGTTGATGCATCAAAGGAAGCAGGTGTGAGTATTACAGGTGCGTTAGATGATGCGTGTGCATGTTACTTTGGTGGTTTCGTCGTAACTGATAATTACAAAAAGAAGATCATAAAGACTGAAAGAGCCCCAACCAATTTAGCTGCTGTCATATTTATCCCCAAATCACAAAAAAGGGGCAACATAAGAAAACTCAAAACTCTTAGCAAGATATTTGATGAAGCATGGCATCTTGCAAAAAATTCTGACTACTGGAACAGCATGACATTGAATGGAATTGCTACATCAGCAATTTTAAATTCTGATCCTGTGACACTTGCTAAATTGATAGAAAATGGAGCATTAGGTGCTTCTGTTTCTGGTAATGGTCCGGCAATTGCTGCGGTTGTGAAAAAAAAACACGTCAAAAATGTCAGGAATGCATTTTCAAATCTTGAGGGAAAAATATTGGTATCTAACATAAACAACACAAAGGCTGAGGTTCATGAAGTGTAAGGTCCAAAAAGCAAAGTTATTTGGAAAAATTACATGCCCAACAAACAAAAGTTATACTCATAGAGCTTTGTTTTTGGCTTCCCTTGTAGACGGAAAAAGCATGATCAAAAATGCCTTGATCTCAAGAGATACGCTTGCGACTGTTAGTGCATGCAAAAGCTTCGGGGCAGAGGTTGATAAGGCAGGTTCAAATTTTGCAGTCAAAAGCACAGACGAGATCCCGCTTAAAGGCTCAATAATTGACGCATTGAATTCTGGTACCACAATTAGAATGGCTACAGCGATTGCAGCACTATCCAAGGAAAAAACAGTTCTTTCTGGAGATGAGAGTTTAAGAAAACGACCTATGCAGCCGCTACTGGATGCACTCCAATCTATCGGTGCTGATTGTAATTCCACTAATGGAAAACCACCAATAACAGTAAAAGGAAAAATTTCTGGTGGTGAAGTTACCATTCCAGGTCAAGTCTCAAGTCAATTCATTTCAGCTATAATGATGGTTGCTCCTAAGACTGAGGAAGGCATAACATTAAACATCTCTGGTGATCTTGTATCAAAACCTTATATCGATGCCACAATTGCTTCGATGAAAAAATTCGGAGTAAAGGTAAAACAGATTACTCAATACAAAAAGTATGATATTTCAAAACAAGAATACAAACCTACAAGTTTTAAAATTCCTTCTGATTTCTCGAGTCTAGCCTTTCTACTCTCTGCATCGATTCTACTCGGTGACAATCTGTCAGTATCAATTTCTCTTGGTGATCTTCCTCAAGCTGATGAAGTAATAACTGATCATTTAGAAAAACTTGGAGTAAAGGTCAACCTTGAGAAAAACATCATCTCTATACAATCCCCGCAACAACTTTACGGCGGCAAATTCGATCTGTCCAATACGCCTGACCTTTTGCCGCCACTATCTATACTTGCACTCAAGACATCCAAACCAATAGAAATCTACAATGTAAAGCATGCTCGACTAAAAGAGTCTGATAGAATCGCCATTCTATCTTCAGAACTAAAGAAACTTGGCATCCCAATAGAGGAAAAAGAAGATGGTATGATACTAAATCCTCCTCAAACCTTGAAGGGTGCATCATTGAACTCACATGGTGATCATAGATTGTTTATGGCGTTATGCATAGCTGGTACATATGTAGGAAAGTGTATTGTATCTGATCCAGATTCAGTCGATGTCTCATATCCAAATTTCATTGAGGACATGAACAAAGTTGGAGCCAAGATTGTTACTAGCTAGCCTATAAGGATTATAAGCACCAAAAACAAAATTTCATTAAATGCCAGGAAGTTCTATTGGTGAAAGACTCGTTCTAACTAGTTTTGGTGAAAGTCATGGAAAGTGTGTTGGAACTGTATTGGATGGTTGCCCGGCGGGTTTAGAATTACAAGAAAAAGACATACAAAAGATGCTTAACTTGAGAAAACCCGGTCAATCGTTAGTTTCAACACAAAGAAGAGAAGAGGATATGGTAGAAATTCTATCGGGTGTTTTTAGAGGATACACTACAGGAGCTCCTATTGCAATGATAATTTGGAACAAGGATCAAGATTCTCGTTCCTACAAAGAACTTCGTACAAAACTAAGACCAGGACATTCGGATTATCCAGCTTTAGTAAAATACAAAGCATTCAACGATTATCGTGGAGGAGGAAGATTTTCTGGAAGACTTACTGCAACACACGTAATGGGTGGAGCAATAGCTAGAAAACTTCTTTCAGTCGCTTTGGGCGTAGATACATTCTCCTACACTTTACAAATTGGAAAAATTAGGATGAAACAAAAAGTAACTTCGAAAATGAAAAAATCGATTTATTCAAACGAGGTAAGATGCCCTGATCAAAAAACTGCCAAAAAAATGCGCACATCCATTCTACAAGCACGAAAAAAGAATGATTCCCTTGGAGGAATAATCGAATCTCTAACAACTAATTTGCCTGTTGGGCTTGGTGATCCTATTTTTGGTTCATTAGAGTCTGACCTAGCAAAGGCGCTTTACTCTATTCCTGCTGTAAAAGGAGTTGAGTTTGGTTCTGGTTTCGCTGGTTCCGCCACTACAGGTTCTATTAACAATGATTTGTATGTCGTAAAGAACGGAAAAATAATCACAAAGACAAACAATGCAGGCGGAATCCTTGGTGGTCTTTCAAACGGTATGCCAATTACGATAAGAGTCGCGTTTAAACCAGCTTCATCTATAGCCAAGAAACAAAACACTGTTGATTTTAAAACCAAAAAGCCTGTTTCTCTTATTGTTGCAGGACGACATGATCCTTGTGTTGTACCACGAGCGCCACCTATTGTTGACTCACTTGTTTCTTTGATTATAGCTGATCATGCAATAAAAAGCGGTTTCATACCACCTGTGCTGTAGAAAATGTCAGAAATTGACAAGTTACGTAATCAAATGGATGATACTACACTTGAGATTATTAGGTTGCTAAAAAAAAGAGTTGGCATATCAAAAGAGATTGGTAGTATAAAGAGCAATCTTGGCATTGGAATCACTGATGAAGAAAGAGAAAGTCAACTTCGAACCAAGGTACTTGCTTTGTGTGAAGAGATTGGTCTTGATCGGTCTATTGCGGCAAAATTTCTTAACTTTCTTTTAAACGAGTCTGTAAAGATACAGTCAAGCAACAAGCAAACACATCTATCTGTTTTTTTGAAATCAAAAGAGCTAGAACGTCAAGGAAAAAAGATTATCCACATGGAGGTAGGTGAGCCTGACTTTCCTCCACCTAGTATAGTAAAGAATGCACTTGAGGAGGTTTACGAGAAAGGTTTTGGAAGGTATGGCGAAGCAAGAGGAATGCCTCAATTTCGTGAAGCGTTAGCCAAAAATATTTCAGACAAATACAAGACATCTACAAAAGACGAAAACATCATTGTTTGTACGGGAGCAAGGTTTGCTGTTTATCTAGCGATTTCCACTCTTCTTGATCCAGGTGATGAGTTAGTAGTCATAGAACCATCGTGGCCAGCATATCAAGACTGTGCTATGATCACAGGAATAAAGACAAGGATAGTTCATACAACTTTAGAAAATAAATGGGAACCTCAGCTTGATGAAATTGCAGATAAGATAAATCCTAATACAAAAATGATAGTGCTTAACTATCCGAACAATCCCACGGGTAGAATCATTCCAGAAAAGATCCAAGATGAAATAATTCAACTTGCAATTAAAAACAATCTTTACATTTTAAGTGATGAGATCTATTCTGAATATTGTTTCAGTGATTGGAAGAGTGTACTATCATATGATTACAAAAAAGCTATAGTAACCAAGTCATTTTCAAAATCTCATTCAATGACGGGCTTTAGAATTGGATATGCTGTATCTAGTTCTGAAATTATAAACAAAATGTCAAAACTTCAAGCAACTTGCATGACAAATGTGTCAGAACCAATCCAATATGTTGCTATGAAAGCTCTTAATGCAAACATTACAAATAACAAAAGTGAAATAAAAAATAAACTGGACATAGTTATCAAAAAAGCAAAAGAAATCGGCTTGCAGTTCATAGAACCTGATGGGGCTATGTACATTTTTGCGACAGGGGGACGAGATAATTTTGATGGAACCAACTTTACTAATAGTCTTCTAGACAAGGGTGTTGCAATAGCGCCAGGGGAATCATTTGGAAATTACAAAAATTTTATAAGGATTTCTGCATGCCAATCGGAAAAGAATCTAATTGAAGGTATGCAAATAATAGAAAGTACACTGAAGTGAAAATGAAATGAAAAAGAAGATTACTATACTTGGTGCGGGGGGAAAGATGGGAATATGGTTTTCAAAATATTTTCTTAGTAAAGGATTTGAAGTAACTGGATATGATTCTGAAGTTGAGATTACTACAAAATCTGTAATTAAAGCAAAATCTCTAGTAGGCTCTATTTTAACTGCCGAATATGTGATGCTCTGTATTCCAGTTAAAAGAACTCCCGAAATTATAAGATTAGTTTCAAAAGAAATGAAAAGAGGCGCTTATCTAATCGATATTTCGTCTTTAAAAGCCAAGACTATCAATGCGTTATCAAAAATGCCTGCCAAGATAAATCCGATATGTATTCACCCAATGTTTGGACCGGGTACAAAGAGTATCAAAAAACAAAACATTATTTCAATTCCTATAAAGGATACAAAAAAAGAACTACAACTAGCAAAATCATTGTTTGAAGGCGCCAACTTTGTAACAATTGATGCATCAGAACACGACAAAATAATTGCAGTAATTCTTGGACTGACTCATTTGGTTAACTTGTCTCTTGCTAACATTCTTGCAAAGGATCAAAGAATAACTCTTACTGAAAAAATGTCTGGAACCACGTTCAAGGCTCAGGGAATATTAACTGCTGGCATTATGACAGAGTCTCCTGCTCTAATTGAGACTCTGATTTCTAATCCAGAGCTACGAAGATTCGCTGAAGAGTTTTGGAGAGATATTGGAAGGCTTCTTACTTTGGTACAGGAATCTAAAACGGAAGAAGTTATAAACTATATCAAAAATGTGCAACAAAATCTTGCTAAAAATGTAGATCTTGAAGTATCTTACAAGAAACTACTCACTATGGTAAACTCTATTGAAAAGTAACCATGCCTTCAACAAGGATTGTAACATCTTTTATCATAAATAATGAAAATTTTCTGATATTAAAGAGGAGCAACAAAGTTAGAACTATGCGTGGATTATGGGGCGGAGTGAGTGGAATAATTGAAAAAAAAGATACCCCATTAAAGCGTGCAAAGAGGGAGATTTTTGAAGAACTTGGGATTAATGAAAAGGACCTGAAATTGCTTAAAAAGTCAAAGAAAATGCGGCTAGTATCTCCACAATACAAGAATCACGAGTGGATTGTATTTCCGTTCCTTTTTTCTGTGAAAAATCCCAAGATAAACCTGAACTGGGAAAATGTCGAATATAGGTGGATTGATGCAGATAGTATTACAAAATTCAAAACGGTTCCTAGTCTTGATAAAGTATTATTCAGTTTGCTGTAGATTTTCTTCTTTTTTGTAATTTCGCTGCTGTGGAAGCATAATGTACACACAAGCTCCACCACACATAGTACACGGCACATTATTTCCTTGTATTTGTCCGGCTCTTGTATGAATGCGAGCAGCTTCTTCTGGGTCAATAGATAGTGCAATTTGTTTTTCCCAGTTTAGTGTTCGTCTAGCTTCTGTCATATCAGCATCCCATTTGATTGCCTTATCGCGTATCTTTACTAGGTCACCTGCATGTGCAGCTATTCTGTATGCAATTAATCCAGCTTTTACTTCTTCTGTAGTAGGTAGTGCAAGATGTTCCGCAGGTGTTAGATAACAAAGCAAGTCAACTCCTTCGCTTGCGGAAACTGCAGCACCAATCGCACTTGCAATATGATCATGTCCTGATGCTACATCCGTAACTAATGGTCCTAGAACATAATATGGAACATCACCGATCATAGATTTTGCAAGTCTCACGTTTGCTGCAACTTCGTTTAAGGGAACATGGCCTGGACCCTCCACCATGACTTGAACGTCCTTTTCATGCGCTCTTTTCGTTAGACGTGAGACATTTATCATTTCTTGAATCTGGAGCTCGTCATGTGAATCAAGTATGGAACCAGGTCTTAATGCATCTCCCAAACTGAAAGTAACATCGTACTTTCTTGCCAATTCAATTAGATAGTCAAAATGCTCAAAGTATGGATTTTCTTTGTCATACTTTAACATCCATGCAGCCGTGATTGTGCCTCCTTTGCTAACAATTCCACCATGCCTATTTACTTTGAGTATTGTTTTTGCAATTTCTTTAGTAATACCAGAATGTATAGTGGTATAGTCAACGCCATCTTTTACATTTCTCTCAAAGGCATTAAGGTAATCATCTTCGGTTATGTCAAGAGGATTCTTGTGTTTTGTAACTCCATAATTATATGCTTCATAAATTGGAACAGTTCCAAAAGTAATTGGAGCAACCCCTAACAACGTTCTTCTAATCATCCCAACATCACCGCCGTCACTAAGATCCATTATGGTATCA